>NZ_CACVSS010000047.1:0-16560 GCF_902756765.1 uncultured Succinivibrio sp.
TTTATCAGACATATAACAATAAAGGATTCAGCTTTCAGCGCTGAAAATAAAAAATGAGGATAGGTTTTATTGGAGCAGGAAAAGTTGGATGCTCTCTTGCTCTTTATTTTCACTCCCATCACTGTGATATCTCAGGCTTCTATTCAAAAACATCAGAGCATGCTGCTCAGATAGCCAAAAGGATCTCTTCAAAGGTATACGCCGATATAAATGAGCTGGCAGCACAGAGCGATCTGCTTTTTCTTACAGTACCAGATGATGAAATAGCATCTGTTTATAAAAGAATTTCCAATGAATTTCTAAAGGACACTACCGTCTGTCACTGCTCAGGATCACTTACCGCAAAAGAGGTTTTCGGTGAGGATGATGAAACAAACGGATTACACAAGATAAGTCTGCATCCACTGTGTGCTGTTGACTCCGTAGAAAGCTACAGAGATTTCGATAAAGTCTATTTCTTTATGGAAGGAAATTTAAAAACGACAGAGAACATAAAGAAATTTTTAACTGACATAGGACTGAAAGTCAAAATTATAAACTCAGATATCAAGGTTAAATATCATCTTGCAGCTTCTGTAGTCAGCAACCAGGTTGTAGCTCTGGTTAACGAAGGTGTCGAAATTCTGGGACAATGCGGTTTTTCCAGAGAAGAATCACTAAAAGCCCTCTCCCCTCTTATTCTTGGTAATGTCGAACACATTCTTGAAAAAGGACCTGTTCAGGCTCTTACCGGACCAGTCCAGAGAGGAGATGTAAATACTCTTAACAGGCACATGCACTCTCTCGATTCCTATAGTGACAGACTTTTATACACTCTTTTATCTCGCAAGCTTTTGAAGATTGCAAAAATAAAAAATCCCAACAGAGATTTTAGTAAATTAGAAAAATTCGTTAACGAATAACTAAGGACAATATATGAAGATTACTGTTTCAACATTCGCCAAACGCAAGGCAGAGAAACAAAGAATTTCAATGCTGACCTGCTATGACTACACCACCGCAAAGATTGTAAACTCCTCAAACGTGGATGCGGTTTTAGTCGGTGATTCTCTCGGAAACGTAATGCTTGGCTATGAAGACACCCTATCCGTAACCATGGAGGATATGATCACCTTTGGTCACGCTGTGGCAAGAGGCTGTAAAGACAAGCTGGTGGTTATCGATATGCCTTTCATGTCATATCAGGTTTCAGTTGAACAGGCTATTACCAATGCAGGAAGACTACTTAAGGAAGGTCGTGGAAATGCAGTAAAGCTTGAGGGTGGTAAAAAAGTTGCAGAGCACATCAGAGCAATCACAAACGCCGGTATTCCTGTAATGGCACACATTGGAATGACACCTCAGTCAGTAAATGCCTTTGGCGGTAATAAGGTTCAGGGTAAAACTGAGCTTGCAGCAAAAATGCTGATCGAAGATGCGCTGGCTGTACAGGAAGCGGGAGCATTCTCTGTTGTACTTGAATGCGTTCCAGCCAAGCTTGCAAAGATCGTTACAGAAAAACTTTCAATTCCAACCATAGGTATTGGCGCAGGTCCTGACTGTGACGGTCAGATTCTGGTATATCAGGATATGCTTGGAATGTATAAGGACTTCTCTCCAAAATTCGTAAAGCACTTTGGAAATGTTGGAGACCAGATTCTTGAGGCATTCAACAAATATGACTCAGAGGTTAAAAACTCAGCTTTTCCTTCAGAAGAGCACTGCTTCAAGATTGATGATGAGGTTTTAGAAAAGCTTTACTAGAATGTAAAGATTTATGTCAAGAGAAGGCAGTTTGCACAAAACTGCCTTATTTATTTAGTTTTTTTGTCAGTGCTGATTTTTCATAGGCAAGACGTGGATAATTATCATGCTCAACATAAATGGTTCCGCAGTGAACAAAACCAAGCTTTCTAGCCAGAGCCTGCATCGGTTTGTTATCACCATGAGTATCCAGTCTTAAATGCCCTGCCTTTTCATAACACCAGTTTAAACAGAAAGAACCTACTCCCTTTGTTACACCATCCGTAGCAAGTCTGTGCACTACACCGTAAGCAGAATCATCAAGCCAGTTGCCTTCAGTAATCTTAAGATATGTTGGATCACAGTCTTTGCCAAAGATATAAACAAAGACTCCGACAATTTTTTCATTTTGCACACAGACATAGCACTGTGATTTTTCAATGTCATCTATCAGAAGCTCTCTTGGTGGCCAGTTATTATCTCCCCACTGATGAGGATTACCGTTCTTTATCATAAAATCACGGGAGATACTGTATAGATTCATGATGGTATCAAGATCATTCTGTGTTGCTAATCTGCACTGCATTTTTATATGTCCTTTTATTTTTTTTTGCATTATACATACAGAGCTGTCAAAAAAGAAACAGTGGCTTGATCAAAAAAAACTCACCAGTTTCGAAAAACAAAACCAGTGAGTATGTCTTTTCGGAAATGATTAAGATGCGTTCTTTAGAATTGTGAGGATATCTTCCTTGGATAAGGCAGGTCTTGCTGGAAGATTTCCATTTTCATCATGAATTACCTTCAGGGTAACTGCCGCAATCTTCTCATAATTTGACTCATCAATATTAAGTTCTGAGAATCTTACAGGGCAGCCAATATCCTTTAGAAATTCTTCATATTTATCAACACCTGCAAGTGCAGTCTTAACCTTGTCTCCATCATTCTGAATACCAAAGAGATAGGAGGCAAAACGGGCAAACTTGTCTACATTTCCGCCATGAGTAATCGTAAATCTCATCCATGATGGATTGATGATAGCAAGTCCTGCCGCATGGGTAATATCGTAAATACCTGATACAGTATGCTCAATCATATGCACAGGGAAAGCACCGTTGGTGCCGCAGTTAACAAAGCCGTTCAGGGCCAGAATAGATGACCACTGCACCTGTTCACGAGCTTCAAGATCAGAGCCATTATTATAAGCTTTTATCCCATACTGCATACAGTTCTTAATAGTAGCAAGTGCAAATTCATCCTGAATAGGAGTTCCATCCACTCCATTAAAATATGACTCAGTCAGGTGGACAATAATGTCACAGACGCCATATCCGGTCTGATTCTTTGGTACAGTCAGAGTAAGAGTAGGATCAACAACAGCAACCTTAGGGAAAAGAGCATCTGTCTGCACGAAAGATTTCTCATGAGTTTCTGAATTTGAAATTACAGCTCCTGGATTCATCTCTGAGCCGGTTGCTGCAAGTGTAGGAACAGTAATAATTGGCATACATCTGGTTGGAATATATACATTTTCCTGACCATGGAAAATCATATCCCAGGGATCACCATCATATAAAGCACCAGCGCCAATTGCCTTTGAACAGTCCATGGCACTTCCGCCACCAATTGCAATAATCAGATCACAGCCATTTTTACGGATAAGCTCAATACCACGTCTTACAGAATCAATCTTTGGATTTGGCTCAATTCCTCCACACTCTACAAATTCAATACCAGCATCTTTAAGTGAAGCTACTGCACTGTCAAAGACACCGTTCTTTTTGATTGAACCGCCACCGTAGACTATTAAAGCTTTCTTACCATACTCTTTTGCATAACTGCCAAGCTCTTTTAGTTTGCCTTTGCCAAATACAAGTCTGGTTGGATTATAAAAAGAAATCTGCATGTCTGTTTTCCTCTCTTATTTTGCTAAATACTTGCTAAAGAAATCGTCAATCTTGTTAAATGGAATAATATCAGTCTGATCGTATAAATCAGTATGACTTGCCCCCGGGACAATCACGAGTGATTTGTTATCCCCCTTTAAAGACTTGAATGCAGTCTCACTGAAATATCTTGAATGAGCCTTCTCTCCATGAACAAGCATCACAGGAGATTCAATCTCATCAATTGTTGATAAAAGATGAGTATTCATGAAGGATAATGCTGATACCTTAGCCCAGCCTCCATTAGAGTTTACTGAACGCTCATGATAACCACGAGGCTTTTTGTAGTAATTGTAATAATCGACAACGAACTGAGGAGCTTCTTCAGGAAGAGTATCAGGAAGACCTCCGTCTCTATCGTAGAAGCCTGCAGCAAAATCTTTTGTTCTCTGAGCATTCATTGCAGAAAGCTTCTCATGTCTTTGCTGTTTAGTATCTTCACTGTCGTTGTAACCATTTCTAATCACACGGCTCATATCATACATTGTTGAGGCTACAGTAGCCTTGATACGGGTATCTACAGCAGCAGTTTTTAGCGCGATACCGCCCCAGCCGCAGATACCGATAATGCCAATTCTTTCCTTATCTACATTATCCAGATTAGAGAGAAAATCTACTGCAGCCTGAAAATCCTCAGTGTTGATATCAGGAGATGCCATATATCTTGGGGTACCAGAACTTTCACCGGTAAAGGAAGGATCAAAAGCTATTGTCAGATAGCCTCTCTCCGCCATAGTCTGAGCATATAGTCCTGAAGCCTGCTCTTTTACAGCACCAAACGGACCACTTACAGCAATGGCTGCAAGCTTACCAGTTGCTGACTTTGGTACGTACATATCTGCAGCAATAGTTGTACCGAATCTGGTTTTGAAGGTTACCTTTGAATGATTAACCTTATCACTTAACTTAAAGGTCTTATCCCACTTCTGAGTTAACTGAATTTCGTTTGTATTATTCTTAACGTCTGCGGCAGAAACGGCGAAAACCGCAGATGAAAGAGCGGCCCCTAATAAAACATATTTTAAAAGAGTTTTCATTTGTCTGTTCTCCATTAAGTAAGTCTGAGTAAACTATAGAACCTAAAGTTAACTTTAGGTCAAGGCTTAACTGTAAGTTTTTTTATAACCTGTTAATAATGCAGTAAATTAATTTAAACCTAAAGTTAACTTTAGGATTTATAATTAATCACAATGATAAGAAAAGTTTTACTGAGGAAAGAAATGTACACAATCGGCCAGCTTTCAAAGATGTTTGATCTTCCGGTATCTACCTTAAGATACTACGACAAGGAAGGTCTGTTCTTAGATCTCCAGAGAACATCTGGCATTCGTAAATTCAATGACAGACAGGTTGAAGCATTAAGAGTTATAGAATGCCTAAAAAAATCAGGTCTGGAAATCAAAGATATCCGTCAGTTCATGAAATGGTGTGAGGAAGGACCTTCCTCCTACCAGAAACGAAAGGATATGTTTGAAAAACAGAAAGAGAACATTGAAGCGGAAATGGAAAAGCTCAACAGAACACTGTGCATGATTAAATTTAAATGCTGGTACTACGAACAGGCATTAAAAGATGGTTCTGAGGAGAAAATTCAGCAAATGATTCCGGATAAGCTTCCAGAGGATATTCAGGCTCTGTATGATGAGGCACACAAAGGATCTGTAGCAACCGAAGAAATCGAACAGTAAGTTCATTCTTAGCAACAATACTCAGATTTTCAAGAGAACCGATGAAAAAGCCAGCATTTCTGCTGGCCTTTCTATTTGCATAAGGAATAGATTACATCATTCCTGGCATACCGCCCATGCCGCCCATAGGAGCTGCAGGAGCTGCAGATTCAGCCTTTGGAGCATCAGCAATCATGCACTCAGTTGTAAGCATTAAGCCTGCAATTGAAGCTGCGTACTGTAGAGCTGAACGGGTTACCTTAGCAGGATCAAGAATACCCATCTCAATCATATCACCGTACTGCTCGGTACCAGCGTTGTAACCGAAGTTACCTGAACCGTTGCGAACTTCATTAGCAACAACTGAAGCTTCCTGACCAGCGTTAGTTACGATCTGACGTAGAGGGGCTTCCATTGCAGTTAGAGCAACCTTGATACCAACGTCCTGATCCTGGTTCTCACCCTTTACAGTGCCAGCTAACTTCTTAGCAACACGTACAAGAGCTACACCGCCGCCAGGAACAATACCTTCCTCAACTGCAGCGCGAGTTGCGTGCATAGCGTCTTCAACACGGTCTTTCTTCTCTTTCATCTCAACTTCAGTTGCAGCGCCAACCTTGATAACAGCAACACCGCCAGCTAACTTAGCAACACGCTCCTGTAACTTCTCACGGTCGTAGTCTGAAGTTGACTTCTCAATCTGCTGACGGATCTGAGCAACACGTGCCTCAATAGCAGCAGAATCACCCTCACCATCGATAATGGTGGTGTTATCCTTGGTGATTACAACACGCTTTGCAACACCTAGATCATCTAAGGTTGCCTTGTCTAATTCCATACCTAGCTCTGAAGAGATTACAGTACCAGCAGTTAGAATTGCGATATCCTGTAACATAGCCTTACGACGGTCACCGAAACCAGGAGCCTTAACAGCAGCAACCTTTACGATACCACGCATGTTGTTAACAACTAGAGTTGCAAGAGCCTCTGACTCAACATCCTCTGCAATGATTAGAAGTGACTTGCCAGCTTTAGCTACGCCCTCTAGAACAGAGATTAGGTCACGGATGTTTGAAATCTTCTTGTCGCAAAGAAGAATGTAAGGATTCTCTAATTCAACAGTAGCGGTCTCAGCCTTGTTTACAAAGTAAGGTGACAGATAACCGCGGTCGAACTGCATACCCTCAACAACGTCTAACTGATCCTCAAGACCCTGGCCATCTTCAATGGTGATAACACCATCACGACCAACTTTCTCCATAGCCTCAGCAATCAGGTTACCAACAGTTGCATCTGAGTTAGCAGAAATAGTACCAACCTGAGCAATCTTGTTCTCACATGGCTGTGAAATAGCCTTCAGCTCGGTAACAGCTGCAGAAACTGCCTTATCAATACCGCGCTTTAGATCCATTGGGTTCATACCAGCAGCAATTGCCTTAAGACCTTCGTTAACAATAGCCTGAGCTAGAACAGTAGCAGTAGTGGTACCGTCACCAGCTGCATCGTTAGCCTTAGAAGCAACTTCCTTAACCATCTGGGCACCCATGTTCTGGAACTTGCCCTCAAGCTCAATCTCCTTAGCAACGGTTACACCGTCCTTGGTGATTAGAGGAGCGCCATAGCTCTTATCAAGAACAACGTTACGGCCTTTAGGACCTAGGGTTACTTTAACAGCATTTGCTAGTGTATTAACGCCCTCTAGCATCTGTGAACGAGCGTCATTACCGAAAACAACTTGTTTTGCAGACATTTTATCTATTTCCTACTTTAAATATTATTCTTCAACAATTGCGAATACGTCAGTCTCAGAGATGATTAGAACTTCTTCGCCATCAATCTTCTCTTTCTTGCAGCCGTAGCCTTCGTTATAGATTACTGTGTCACCTACTTTTACACTTAGAGGTGAGGTTGAACCGTTCTCTAAAACACGGCCCTTGCCTACAGCAATTACCTTACCGCGAGATGATTTCTCAGCTGCGCTACCTAGTAAAATACCGCCTGATGACTTCTTTTCTTCCTCAAGTGGCTTAACAATAACGCGATCATACAAAGGAACTAATTTCATTTGATTCTCCACGGTCTATAACCGTATAAATTCTTCAAATCGGAAAATGGTGTCCGATAACCACCAAAAACTCGACACTTTCATTTATATGTCAGAGCCATTTAATCTTTAACATTCTGTTAAATGGGGATGGGTATTTTTTATTTCAAGTAAAAATATAAAAATTTTTAAAAATATTTTTTATTTTTATTTTTCAGATAATTAGTATTTTTGAGTTTTATTATTACCAAGTCATTCTTAATTTCTTTAAAATTAGAGTAAACAACAGGTTACGGATTATCATATGCTGGCTTTTCTCGAAAAATATAAAAAGATCGATATGCTAGAGGGATCTCTGTGGGACAAGATCCTGGTATTTTCCATTCCTCTGGCACTGACAAGTTTTCTGCAGCAGTTATTCAATACCGCCGATGTGGTGACACTTGGACACTATGTAAACGACAATGCAATGGCTGCGGTTGGAAATAATGTTCCTGTAATCGGTTTTATTGTGGCACTGTTTGTCGGCATGTCTATCGGCGCCAATGTCGTCGTTGCAAGATATCTTGGAATGAAGGATGAGGAGAATGCAAAAGATGCAGTTAATACATCCTTCTCTGTAGCCATCATTATTGGAATTCTATTCTGTATTCTCGGAGAATTCTTTGTTTCTCAGATAACAGAGCTTATGGATGTCCCTGATGAAGTTAAGCCTGAATCCATAAAATACCTAAGAGCATATTTTCTGGGACTTCCCTTTATCTCAATCTACAATTTCGAGGCAGCGCTGTTAAGAAGTAACGGTGACACACATACTCCTCTGATTGCACTTATTTATGCAAGTATTCTCAATATTGCAGGAAACCTTGTCTGTGTTCTTGTCTTTAATATGGGGATCGGTGGCGTAGCCTTCTGTACATCTATGGCAAACGCCTTAAGTGCACTTTATCTTTTCAGAAAAATTCTAAATGCAGAAGGTCCAATTAGTCTAGATCTTAGAAAACTGATGAGGCTTAACTCCAGAAAGCTGAGAGCAATTGTGGCCATTGGCCTTCCTACCGGCATTCAGGGAATTGTATTCTCAATTTCTAATCTGGTGATACAGTCATCAATAAACAGTCTCGGGGCAGATGCCATGGCAGCTTCTGCTGCTGCATTTACCATTGAAATCAATATCTACTGTTTCATAAATGCATTTGGTCTGGCAGCAACAACCTTTATCGGACAGAACTTTGGAGCAAAAAACATCAGACGCTGTGTCGAAATTGCAAAGGTCTCATCTTTAATTGGACTTATTGTAACGACAGTTATAACAGCAGGAGTCTATTTCTTTGCAAAACCATTGTTAAGTATGTATACCGTGAGTGAGGTAGTTATCAGTATCGCCATGGTTAGAATCTTCTATGTACTTCTGCCTCAGCCAATTAATATTCTGCTTGAGGTTCTGTCAGGATCCATGAGAGGATACGGCTTCTCTTTGCCTCCAACCATTATTACGCTGATAACGATCTGTAGCTGCAGACTAATTTACGTATTCACTATCTTTGAAAAATTCCCTACTTTTGATGTACTGATGATGGTTTACCCATTGAGCTGGGTTATCTGTATTGTATTTCTGGTTGTTATGTATATTTACAAGATCAGAAAGGTGGAAAAGGAATATTCACTTGTATCTAAATTGAAAAAAGCTTAAATCTCAATCAGATATTTAGACTCACGCTTTTAAAGTTATATCTTTCAAAACGTCTATATTTTCGCTCTTTTAAGATATATCTTATATAAACACAAAATACCATTTTTTATAAGTTATAACTTACAAAATTAAGATTTATACATATAATATAAGATATAACTGACAGAATAGTTCTTAATAGATAAAAATATTTGTTGCAGAGGTTTACTTTATGATTAAAAGAGAGCTATATCTTGAAAGAATCAGACCTTTTATGCATAAGGACCTGATAAAGGTCATAACTGGTATACGAAGATGTGGAAAATCTGTAATACTGCAACTCATTCAAAAGGAACTTGAGAGTGACGGCATTTCCTCATCATCAATGCTTACCTATAACTTTGAATCATTAAAACTATCAAAGATTTGTACCGCAGAAGCATTACATAAGGATGTCATAGAGAAAGCAAAAGCAATAAAAGGAAAAGCTTACCTCTTTTTTGATGAAATACAGGAAGTTAAAGATTGGGAAAAAGTAATAAATTCATTAAGAATTGACATTGAATGCGATATTTATATCACAGGTTCAAATTCAAAACTTTTATCAGGAGAACTTTCAACATACCTTGCCGGACGTTATGTCGAATTTATAATATATCCATTTTCTTTTAAAGAATTTTGCAGCCTTATCCAGAAAACAACCCCTAAAACCACAACAGCAGAATGTTTCAACCTTTATTTAAAATTTGGCGGAATGCCATATTTATGTAATCTTCAATATCAGGAAGAGCCGGTAAAACAATATCTTCAAGATCTTTATAATGCAGTTGAGTTAAAAGACTTAATTCGTCGAAACAAAATTAGAGATGTAGACCTTCTAGAACGCATTATTAATTACATAACAGCAAATACAGGCAATACATTTTCCGCAACATCAATTTCCAAATATCTGAAAAGTGAAGGAAGAAATGTTGCACCGGAAACAGTGTTGAACTATGTTCATGCAGGTATTGATGCATTTCTATTCTATCCTGTAAAACGACAGGAAATCGAAGGAAAAAAAATACTATCAGTCCAAGAAAAATACTATATTGTGGATCACGGAATACGTGAAGCGGTCATTGGAGATAATATGTCCAATATCAACATGATATTAGAAAATATAGTATTTTTGGAACTAATTCGTCGAGGATACAAGGTTACAGTTGGGAAATATGCCCAAAAGGAAATTGACTTCATCGCCCAAAAACAGGCAAAAACCATCTATATTCAGGTCTGCTATATTTTAGCAACACAAGAAACTAGAGAACGCGAGTTTGGAGTATATAGGAACATAAAAGATAATTATCCAAAATATGTGCTTTCACTTGATGAATTCGACATGAGCAAAGATGGAATCATTCATAAAAATATAAAAGACTTTTTGCTTGAAGATGATTAAGAGAAAAATTAAGAAAGGAGCCCAAAGGCTCCCTTGCTATTGATTATTTTCTTTCTATTAGAAAGGAAGATCGTCGTTAATTGGCTCAGCATTATCTGGATTTCCAAAACCGCCGGCATTATTCTGACCGCCGAAGGAATTGTTCTGATTGTTGAAGCCTGCTGCATTATTGAATGACTGCTGCTGATTCATTCCGCCGTGGAATGGGTTGGTGTTAACCTGTCCCTGAGGGGCCTGAGTTGGAGCCTGACCAAACTGTCCTGCCTGCTGCTTGTTGCCGAATGAATTCTGTGAAGCATAACCATTGCCAAAATTCTGAGAGGCGCCATTGCCATAGCCAGCATTAGCATTACCGTAGCCACCGCGTGCCTGCTGATTGCCGAACTGCTGTCTCTGAGCTCCGCCATACTGACCGTTCTGAGAAGCATAGCCATTTGATGAGTAGTCATCTCCTGAAGAGGAAACATTCTGAGAATCACCTCTTGAGCCTAACATTAAAAGACCGTTTGGTTCACAGACAACTTCTGTTGAATACTTCTTCTCTCCAGTATTCTTGTCCTCATAGGAACGGGTGCGAAGTTTACCTTCAATATGAACCTGTGAACCTTTGTGCAGGTACTGCTGCATAATTTCTGCAGTTCTGCCGAAGGCTACAACTCTAACCCATTCGGTTTCATTGATTAGATTACCTGTCTGCTGATCTCTGCGGGTTTCATTGATTGCGAGGTTGATATTTGCAACGGTAGTACCGGTTGAGGTGTTGCGAACTGTTGGTTCATCTCCAAGATTACCAATCAGCTGAACTCTGTTGAATCCGTTTGCCATTTGGAATAACTCCTAAAAAATCATAGTTTCGTGGATTATCTTTTAGTTTCGTGGAATTTGTTGAATATCAGTAAGTTAACCAAACAAATTTAAAGAAAAAACTCTAAGACAATTGAGGTGTAGTATATCAGATAGAAATTAAGGTATGAAATTAATCTTAGAAACTATTTGTATCTTACCTACAAAAAAAACAGCTGAAAGCTTCTTTTACCTTCAGCCGTTCTGTATGTACCTAGGAGATACTATTTTGTAATAGCTTTAACAATAGCATTTCTGATGAAATCTACATCTACATCAAGACATATTGTGTGCTTAGGTCTGCCCTTGAACTTATCATCAGGAACATTATATTCAGTCAGAGGTCTGATGGTCTGACCATCAGTATAGCCTGAGGTTGAAACTGCAATTCTAGACTCAATGGTCTTGTACTTCTCAGGATGCAGCAGATAACTTATGGTCTGAGCATCATGAACGCACATTCCGGCAAAATTCTCATACTTCTTGGAGAAATCGATATAGAAAGCAGAAACATTGGTCAGGAACTCGTCTCCGGTTGACGCAATTTCCTTATCGGTTACCAGAACCTTATGAGTTACATCCAGAGGAACGACCACTAAATTCAGATCTGAAGCGAAGACAAGATCAGCAGCCTCTGGATCATTGTAAATGTTGAACTCAGCAAACTGAGTCATATTGCCGCAGTTTCCGTCTGTACCAAAGGCACCGCCCATACTTACAACCTTCTTTAAAAGCTTTGGAAGTTCTGGACACAGATTTAAAGCAATTGCGAGATTGGTCAGAGGGCCAAGAGTAGCAATAGTAACCTCACCAGGATACTTTCTGGCCTGTTCGATTATGAAATGAACTGCTTCAGGAGCCTCGCCATCAAATTTATTGTCATAGTACTCACCTAGACCGTCCTTTCCATGAATATGTGTATAGAAAGGTAGAGGTTTTCTAGACAATGGTCTTGATGCACCTTTTAAGACAGGGATATCTGAACCATAGTTGCTCATAGCCAGCTTACAGTTTTTTACGGCAGTCTCAACAGGAACATTTCCATAAGTACAGGTAAAACCTAAAACCTCGTGGGTTACCATACCGTATCTGACAGCGACAGCATCATCAACGCCGATATCTGTATCAATGATAATCTTATCCATTACATTATTCCTTGAAGTTATGTAAAGAGAAAGGAGTAAATATACTACTAAATTAAGTTATAGCCTAATTTGATTTCCTAAAACGATACGCCTATCTTAGTTTTGAACACAGATAATTAAAAACGGAGAAAAATGTAATGTTCTTCAACCTATAAAGAACAAATAGCAGAGGAATCTTTTTAAGCTTCTCTACGTTGTTTGTGAAGAATTTCCTGTTTTATATCTCTGATGGTCTTGCGTTTTTCCTTAGTTGAGGCTTTTGCTCTTATCGAAAAGAACATTCCAACTACAACAAAAAGTGCGCCTACAAACTCATACAAAGAGAAGAGTTCATCAAGCAGGAACACACCAAACATTACACCAAAAACAGGAACCAGATATATAAAGGTTGAGCCTTTACTTGCTCCGACTCTGGCAATTGCATAGTTCCATGAAGCAAAGGAAACCACACCGGCAAATACAGAAAGAACAAAGAAGTAGACTGCATCGGACAGGGTAAATCTGTAAACATGAAGTAAATCCAGACATAAGCCCGTAATCAGACACAAGGTAGCGCCAAACAGTCCTGTATATGCGGTAACCACAAGAGCACTTATATTTGCAGAAAGTCTCCAGCTGATAATTACATAAACAGACCACATGATCTCGCAAACCAGCACCAGCAGCTCACCAATATTGAATTCAAAGTTAACAAGCGTACTGAATGAGCCCTTACAGACAATAAAAATCGCACCGAAGCAGGAAACCAAGATACCCAGCCATCCAGATGAAGACAGTCGCTCTCCGATAAAGAAGAAAGCAAGAATCGAGGTTACAGATGGACCGATACTTTCAATAATGGCAGCATTTGAAGCTGGAGTGTATCGCAGACCTTCGAAAAGAAGAGAATTATGAAGAAAGATTCCGACCACAGACATTATAAAAAGGATCTTCAGATCATGACGTGAAACAAGTATCCCCTTTTTTCCATGAAGGATCAGAATTAGAGAAAATAGAATCAATGCCACCACATAAAACCTGGCGGCAGTTATAAGCATTGGGGACATGGAATCTCTGAGGACTCTACCACACAGAGGTGTTGCTCCCCATATAAAGCAGGCTAAAAGAAGAATCAGGTAATATTTGAATTTACCATTAAGCATAGTATCAGCTCAATTCTCACTGCTAGCTGTTCTTTTCCTCAGAATCATCTGAAGCTGATGCTGAACCATCAATTGTATTGTGGTTAAGTTCCTCTTTCTCATCTTGAACAACAGTTGCAGTACCATCAATAGTCCTTCCCTTTGAGAACACATCAGTAAAACCATCTGAAGTTGAAGACCTGAAAGCAAAGCTGGTACCGCTGCCACTTTTAGATGAATAAACTTTGGCACACTTGCTCTGAACAAAAGGTAGCAACAGCAATAAAGCCAGTACATCTGAAATGAAACCTGGGAACAGGAAAAGAAAACCTGACAAAGGCAGGAAGATAATCTTGATATCGACAACGCCTTGCTGCAGCTGTTCCATTACACGCTTAAAGCAGCGTTTGATAATAACTGCACCGATGACCATCATAGCAAACATCAAAAAGATTACATTAAGGCCACCAATATAACCGCCTATCTGGATCAGAAGAAGAATTTCAAGGACAAAAAGAATAACCAGGGATAAAAATATTTTTTGCATAATCTCTATTCATGTAAATGTATGTGAATGTCAGACTTGAATTTTAGAATATTTTCATCAGTACAGGCAAAAAAAATATCGGCCTTTTTTTCTGTGGACAAAATTCATCATAACAAGTACCAATTTGTGATACATATCTTTTTTAAGTGATCCTTATCATCTTAAATGTGAGCAATTTATCAAAACAATTCTTATTATTTAATTATTAAAAAAAATATGTCGTATACATTAAATATCTGGACCAGCAAAATAACCAATTACATTTTCTAATATTTTATTCAGTATTCTAGTACGTCGAGGTTAAGATGGGATTATCTAAACTAAGTTTAAGAGCTAAGCTTATTATCGGATTTACAGTATTGAACATACTGATTCTGATTACTTCAGCATTCTCTGTGTTGAATACAAATTCAAATATTGATGCTTCATATAACGTCAGTATGATTCTTGGAAAATCATATAACCGTGTTATGAATACACAGAAAGCATTGGAAAAATTCGATGTCTACACCATTGAATTCTTAACCGATGACAACAACAGAATCTCTAATGATGAATTCATGAGAGTATCATCTGACATGATTGAAGAAATCGCAAAAGTTACAAACACCATGAATGAAAAAATCATTGGTGTTCTGCCTTCTTCAGATCCATACAAAAATAACATTCTAAAAGCTAAAGTTGATGTTTCTGAATTCTCTAAATACTTCAGATCAACAATCGTTGATTTAATTAAACAGGGTAAAAAGGCTGAGGCTCTTGACCTTTATCTGAAGGATGTTAATCCTAAGTTCAGAAATTGTAAGGTTCTATTTGAACACCTGATTGACGAGCAGGTTGCACTATCAACACAGATTGTTCAGAAGAATTCTAGCAAGACCCCAATGTACATCTCTATTGCTATCGCTATTGTTGCAATTCTGATCGGTTTAATCATTACAACCAATCTGACCTCATACATTAAGAACAACTTCGCTGTTCTGATTGATGCAATGAAGAAGATGGCTCATGGTAAATTCAACTTCAAGATTGATAACCACTCCAAAGACGAGTTCGGTGCTGTATTTGACAGCTCTATTGAAATGCGCCGTAAACTTGGAGGATCAATTTCTGATGTTGTTAACTCCTACCGTGAACTTGGTGGACAGTTAGAGAACATCAACAGTCAGGTTATGCAGATTGCTGATGCAATTTCAGAAGCTGAAAGCCGTTCAATGACCGTTTCTGCAGCTTCCGATGAGATGGTATCAACAACCGGAGATATCGCAAAGAACTGCGAAAGTGCAGCTCAGCATTCTAACCAGACTCAGGAAATCACCAAGCAAGGTGTGGATGAAATTGAAGTCGTTATTGCTCAGATCAGAAACCAGGCTGATAAGACCCGTCGTGACGCCGACCTGATTAGTCAGTTGGTAGATCAGAGTAATAAAATTGGTTCTATTGTTCAGACCATTGAAGATATTGCCTCTCAAACCAACCTGCATGCACTTAATGCTGCTATTGAGGCTGCCCGTGCAGGTGAAGCTGGTAAGGGATTCGCAGTGGTTGCTGATGAAGTTCGTGCTCTGGCATCTCGTTCATCATCTTCAACTCAGGAAATTACCAAGATGGTTTCCCAGATTCAGACTGATGCAAACAGCGCAAATGAATCTATGATTCAGACTCTTGGTGACATGAACTCTCTTGCAGATAAGGCTGCAGGTGTTACCGATATTCTTAATGATATTATCAACCGTGTTGAGAATGTTAACAGTCAGATTGGACAGATTGCTACCGCTGCTACCGAGCAGACAACCGCAACATCTGAAATTTCTACTAACATGCAGGGTGTAAGTAACCTTACTCAGGAAAGTGCAAACATTTCCCAGACTACTTCTCAGCAGGTTCAGCAGATCAAGTCTCAATCTCAGCAGCTGCTTGATAAGCTGTCTATTTTCGAATTTGATTAAAATCGTACTATTACTAATACTGAAGTTGAGGAGCCAAATGGCTCCTCTTTTTTGATGATAAACGGTTTAAGCTCAAGTCGATCTAATAACCAATCAGACTACTTCTGGACTGATTTCAGAATAGATTCCACCTCAGACCATCTCTCTTTGGCAATATCCAAAAGGTCTAAGGCAGCTTCAAGTGTATATCCTTTCTTGTTTACCAAAGTCATAACCTTATTAAAATCGCTTTCTGCGCCCCTCAGCTTTTCCTTGAATCAGCCCCTCAGCTTTTCCTTGAATCAGCCCCTCGGCTTTTCCTTGAATCAGCCCCTCAGCTTTTCCTTGAATCAGCCCCTCGGCTTTTCCTTGAATCAGCCCCTCAGCTTTTCCTTGAATCAGCCCCTCAGCTTTTCCTTTTTCGATACCTCGTGATTCTCCATCTAGGCCAGCTTCATAAAGAGCATTGTCATAATCCATAAGT
>NZ_CACVSS010000048.1:0-14919 GCF_902756765.1 uncultured Succinivibrio sp.
ATGAACAACCGCTTCTTTGAAGCCTCATCTTTTTAGATCGATATCTTTTCTAAATTAATCAGCTAATTACCCGTATAGTATTTAAGATCCCGTGTATGATGTAAATATAAGGATGTAAGAAAAGAAATTATAAAAGCTGATGAGTTTTTATCCTTAAGACCAAAGAACAGATGCGGAAAGTAATTGAGGATGAAAAAAAGTTTTGTTAATCATAAATTCGGGGGCATAACAGCCCCCGATATTTAACAGCAAAAAGTAATTAAACGTTAAACAGGAACTCGAACAGATCGCCGTCCTTGACGATGTAATCCTTTCCTTCAGAGCGAAGCTTTCCTGCTTCCTTAGCACCACTTTCACCATTGTACTTGATGAAATCATCATAGCTGATGGTTTGGGCTCTAATAAAGCCTCTTTCAAAGTCAGAGTGAATCTTACCTGCTGCCTGAGGAGCTGTTGCGCCTACCTTGACAGTCCATGCACGAACTTCCTTTGGACCTGCAGTAAAGAATGTCTGAAGACCCAATAACTTGTAGCCTGCACGGATAACACGGTTCAGACCTGGCTCTTCAATACCGAGACTGTCCATGAATTCTTTTCTGTCTTCCTCTTCCATTGAAGCAAGATCGGCCTCAATAGCAGCTGATACAGGAACAACGATTGATTTTTCTTCCTTTGCCAGTTTTTCAACTGCATCAAGATAAGGATTATTTGTAAAGCCATCTTCTGATACGTTGGCGATGTACATTACTGGCTTGATAGTCAAGAAGCTGAAATTGCGAAGAGCAAGTCTGTCTGCTTCTGTAAAATCAACGCTGCGAAGCATCTTTCCCTGTTCAAGAGCAGGTTTACATTTTTCAAGAGCGATAACCTGAGCTAAAGCTTCTTTGTCGCCCCCTGTTCTTGCTCTCTTCTCAAGACGCTGCAGAGCCTTGTCACAGATATCAAGGTCGCTAAGTGCTAACTCTGTGTTGATAACATCGATATCAGCTACAGGATCAACCTTACCGGCAACGTGGATTACATTCTCGTCCTCAAAACAACGAACTACGTGAGCGATTGCATCAGTTTCGCGGATATTCATCAGGAACTGGTTGCCAAGACCTTCACCTTTTGATGCTCCCTTTACTAAACCTGCAATGTCAACGAATTCCATTGAGGTAGGAACAATCTTCTGAGGCTTTACAATTGCAGAGATTGCATCAAGACGTGGATCTGGTACAGGAACGATACCTGTATTTGGTTCAATGGTGCAGAATGGAAAGTTTTCTGCTGCAATGCCTGCTTTTGTCAGCGCGTTGAACAAAGTTGACTTTCCAACATTAGGAAGTCCAACAATACCGCATTTAAAACCCATTTTACTCTCCTAATTAGGCTTATAACCGTTAACTAATGCTGTAGCTTTTGAAATGCCGTCAGTAAACAATTTGTCAATTGCATCCAAAGCTGTGTTATATGCATTATCAATAAGAATCTGATCATTTGTGTCTGGTCTTCCAAGAACCCAGTTGATTACCTCTTTTGAAGGAGGTTTTCCAATACCAAGTCTCAGTCTGTAATAGTTCTGAGTGTTGGATAGATTTGCTGTGATACTGCGAAGTCCGTTGTGTCCTGCAAGCCCACCTGCAAATTTCAGCTTCATAAATCCTGGATTCAGATCTAGATCGTCGTGGCAGACTAAAATCTCTTCAGGAAGTATTTTATAGAAATTGCAGAGTGCGGCAACACTTCTTCCAGATTCATTCATAAAAGTAGTAGGGAAGAGAAGTCTAACTTCATTTCCTTGAATGCTGCCTCGTCCAAGAATTCCCTGAAATTTACCCTCTGGTCTTAAATCAATGCTGTATTTTCTTGCCAGAAGATATAAGAAATCAACACCAATGTTATGACGGGTATGTTCATACTGTGAGCCTGGATTACCCAGACCAACAATAAGCTTTATAGAAACGGTATCTTTAGCCATTTATAATTTCCACATCATTTTTTTCTTTATCAGCAAGCTGCTCATAAAGCTTCTGAACACTTGAATTTAAGGAACTAACCTGTAGTTCTGGTTCAATGTCTCTAAGAGGTGCAAGGACAAACGCTCTTTCATGCATCCTTGGGTGAGGCACTGTAAGTTCCTGAGTATTTATAACCAGATCTCCATAGATAATCAGATCAATATCCAGAGTTCTTGGTCCATTTTTGAATAGTCTTACTCTCTTGTATTTTTGCTCTAGATCCTGCATTTTATGTAGAAGATCGAGTGGCTCCAAAGATGTTTCAAAAGAACAGGCCAGATTTACAAAATCATTCTGATCTAGGTATCCTACAGGCTTGGTCCTGTAAAAAGGGGACATCTTAAAGCAACTGATTCCGTTTATTGCTTTAATATCGGAAATTGCATTGTTTAAAATCTTTAGACTATCACCTAAATTTGAACCTAAGGATAAAACAGCAAGGGTCATTTTACATCCAAGTGCATAGCAGCACGCCAGGCTCTTGCTTTTTCTAGCTGCTTCTTTCTTTTGGCTGAAAGATTTGCCTCATCATCAAATGATTCCTCATTTGCTTTTCTTTTTGACTTCTTTGAGGCCAGCTTTTCCTCGTATGCTCTTTTCTTCTGTGCCAGTTTTTCTTTCTTTCTGGCTTTTCTTCCAAGAACTAGTTCTTCCTTCTTAGCTTTTCTCTTATCTGCTAATTCCTTGCTCTTGATGTAGTAAGGTTCCCAGAAATTAACAGCACTCTTTAAATATGGTTCAAACTTTCCTCTTAAAGTCAGGAAGTCATAGGAGGCTCTGAAAATATTTCTTGCTGCAATTTCATCAACATTGCAGTTT
This sequence comes from uncultured Succinivibrio sp., assembly GCF_902756765.1. Lineage (NCBI taxonomy): Bacteria > Pseudomonadati > Pseudomonadota > Gammaproteobacteria > Aeromonadales > Succinivibrionaceae > Succinivibrio > uncultured Succinivibrio sp. Next base: position 2,820 of record NZ_CACVSS010000048.1, read on the forward strand.
TCAATATCATCCAGTGTCAGCTGCATTCTCCACAGTGATCTGATACTGTCGGCAACCGCCATTGGCATATCTGTTATTCTGTTCTGTTCAGTGATAATGTCGTTTAAAAGTCCACTGATAAGTTTATTCTGAGGAACAAGAACCACGGCGCTGTTATAAGTCTGGTTGGATATGAACATCCTTTTCTGGAATACTGCCCATAAAATTACTGCATACAGGAAATGAGGCATATTCCTCTTGTCTTCCTGATATCTCTTATCGGAACTGCCTAAAGCGTACTCAACAAAGTTAATGTAGTTCTGATTATCTAAAAGTTCACCTGCAGCAGGGAACAGCAGTTCAAAAATATTGTATTTTCGTAAGGTTCTGAATGTCTGAAGTCCGTGTCCGGTCAGAAACAGTTTGTTTACCTCTTCAAACATACGGGCATTTGAAACGGCATTCAGATTTGATGCCATTTTCTTTATAGGAGACAGAGTTCTTCTTGAGATCTTAAATCCAAGCTTTGCACAGAATCTGAGAGCTCTGATCATTCTTACAGGATCTTCGCTGTATCTTGTTTCAGGATCTCCGATGATGTCAATAACCCCCTGCTGCATGTCGTACAGACCACCGTTGAAGTCATAGATAACCTTTTTTACAGGGTCAAGATAGAGGGCATTAATGGTGAAATCACGTCTCTGGGAATCTTCAATAATGTTCTTTCCATAAACATTATCTCGAATCAGCATGCCAGATTCTGCTTTGACGCGTGTTCTTCCTGTGTGGGGCTTTGAAGGGGCGACCTTGTTGCTTCTAAAGGTTGTAACTTCAATTATTTCCTTGCCCTGAAGAACATGAACGATCTTGAATCTTCTGCCGATGATTCTGGAGTTTGATACAAAAATCTGTCTTATTTGTTCAGGAGTAGCGTTTGTTGATACATCAAAATCCTTTGGTTTTTTTCCTAAAAGAAGATCTCTGATGCATCCACCTACAAGATATGCCTCATAATGATGTTTCTGCAGAGTAGCAACAACACGCATCGCATAGCTGGATATCTCATTGAGATTTATGCGAAGATCATCTGTGCTCACGACAAGTTTTGATGAGCCGTGTTTTTTTGCAAGTGCTTTACTGCTCTTAAGGCTTGATATATCAAGTGAATCTAAAGGTGTGATAATTTTTATTCTCCTAAAACCAAACAAACACCGTGCATTATATCATCTTTAGACTGTAAATATTAATTTGTGATACAGATCATTTTGTGCTTAAGTGATATATCCGTATTATTTTTTCTTTAAATGGTCAGACAACAACTTTTTTACCGACAGGAATTCTTTTAATTTCAAATCGTTCCAGCGCTTTGTCCAGAATCTTCTTAGGAGGCATCTGGGGCTGTAATCCATCTGTATCCTGATTGAGAAACTCCAGGGCCTTTATAAGCATCTGCGATGGGCTTCCCTGATCTAGTACTGCAGGTGAACGGTTTTGCTTTGAAAGCTTGTATGTCTCATCTGCCATTGCAAGCGGAAGATGAAGATAGGAGATATAGTCTGCGTCAAGTGCTTTATATAGACACATCTGAGTTGTAGTAATGTCAATCAGATCTGAGCCTCTGACAACCTGAGTTACTCCCTGCCTTATATCGTCGACAACACAGGCAAGGTTATAAGAGACAACCTTGTCTCGTCGAATCAATGTCAATGATTCCTGCAAAACAGGAAATCTCTTTTGTCCATAGATTTCATCTTCAAAATAATCCTGATGAACCTTTGGAATAATAAAGCGAAGTGCAAGATTATCTTCAGAATCTTCCTTTAAGCCTTTATTACGGCAGTGACAGCTGTTTTTTTTAAGGTAACTCCGTGTGCAGTTGCAGTAGAAGGCCTTTTCCTTGGCAACGAGATCTTTTGCTACCTTATAGTAGACATCGGTATGTTCTGACTGGATGTATGGTTCTCCATCAAACTTGAAGCCGAAGTCATCAAGTTCTCTGAGAATGATACTGGTGTATTCTTTTTTGCATCTGAAAAAATCCAGATCCTCAATTCTGAGCAGAATCTTCCCATCTTTGATTTTTGCAACAGCATAGGCCCCTACAGCAGCAACAAGTGAGCCAAAGTGAAGTCTACCGCTGGGGGATGGGGCAAATCTACCTATATATTGAGACATAAACAAAAATAGGTGGCACTAGGCCACCTTAAGAAATGTATTTTTTAGGGTAATTTTTAACCTTCTAACTGTTTTTCCTTGATTTCTGCTAATGCCTTGCAGTCAACGCATAAATCAGCAGTTGGTCGAGCCTCAAGTCTCTTAATACCAATTTCGGAACCACAGTGATCACAGTAACCGTAATCGTCGTTATCCAGTTTTGTCAGAGTCTTATCAATCTTTTTGATAAGCTTTCTTTCTCTGTCACGAGCACGTAACTCTAGAGCAAATTCCTCTTCCTGAGTAGCTCTGTCAAGAGGATCAGGAAAGTTTGCAGCCTCACTCTTCATGTGGTCAACTGTACGATCAACTTCTGAACGTAACTGGTCTCTCCATGCAGTAAGAATCTTTCTGAAGTGTTCTTTCTGCTTTTCGTTCATGTATTCTTCGCCTGGCTGTTCTTGGTAAGGTTCTACACCGGCGATAGCTAAAGGGCCCATTGAGTCGATTGACACTGCAGTCTTTTCATTGTCAGCCATAATTCTTCTTCCTTAACTTAATCACTGCCCAAAAACACAGCTTCTATATTAAGTATTTATACAATATTATTCTTTGATGTTTTTGTTTTAAAAGATTGCTCATCTTTTGAGTTAGCAATTATGCTTTAATATTTTGATTGTAGCAAGATTTGAAATTTAATATTTGAACTAGCCCATAATAAGAGAATTAAATATATTAAATTCATTGATAGGTGTAGCGTTTTTTATTTTTTTTTGTTAACAGCGAAATTTCTGTTCTCACCATATCGGTGAATAATAAATTGCCGTCTAAATTAATGCTGATATAATTTAACTCAAATTTTCAGAATGTATCATTTGCTTTTTATAAAAAACTGCATAGCAAAGAGCTTTTGTTTTGACTTCACTTCTCCTTATATACAGGTATAGGTGAATGTAAAGGCTGGTTTTCAAAAGAGCATGCTGGCTAAACATTAAGTTTTTTTCCTCTTGGAGAGACTATGTTTTCTCCTTAATAGACGGAAGTTCAATAGACTATTTATGAATAACGATAAAGAAAATCCATACCTTTCTGGTCTGTCTGCTTTGGATGATGATGAGAGAAAGCAGGCTGAGGACAATTTTGACGATGGTAAGATTGAGCCTGAGTTTGATCCTTATCTGGTAAAAGAGGACCTGTATTCTGAAGAGAATTCATCTTATTCTTCTGACGGAGAAAAGTCAGGACAGACTAGTCAGAACAAACAGAATCAGCAACCTAGTCACAATAAGAATTTTGAAGAGAATAAAAACAAAAAGCCTTTAAAGAAAAAATTGACACTTTTTTCTCTGAAAGTTTTTGCTGCCGGTTTTGTTATTCTGGCTCTGCTTTTTGTTTATTTTGATTCTGTTGTACTTTCAAAATTCGGAGTTGATGACAAATGGGTGCTGCCAGCTGTAGTCTATTCAAGACCGCTTGAGCTTTATCCGGATCAGAAGCTTTCCTTAAAGCAGATGCAGTATGAGCTATCTCTTTTGAAATACCGTAAGGTTCCTAATCCTCAGTACCCTGGTGAATATGCTGTGAATGAAAAGCTCGGTAGGGTGGTGATTATCCGCAGACCTTTTGAATTCCCAGATGCTTCAGAAGGCAAGATTTCAATCATGGTTGAGTTTAACGGTCAGAGAATATCTCAGATCTTAAATGCGGATACAAAGGAGGAATTAGGCTACATCAGAATGGATCCTGTCTTACTCGACAGAATAAACAGAATTGATCCAAAGGAAGATCGTATCTTTATTCAGCTACAGGAAGTTCCTCCTGCTCTTATAAATACACTGCTTGAAATTGAAGATCGTACCTTTAGAACCAATATGGGCGTGAACTTCATGGCTATTGCCAGAGCTTTCGTAAAAAATACCATGGCTCATTCTGTGGTAGAAGGCGGTTCGACTATTACACAACAGTTGGTTAAGAATTACTTTTTAAATTCAGAAAAGAGCTATAGCCGTAAGATTAAAGAAATCATAATGGCTCTGATTATGAATCACAGATATACAAAGGATCAGATTTTAGAAGCATATCTGAATGAAATTTATTTAGGCCAGAATGGCGCTGCCGGTATTTACGGATTTGGTCTTGCCTCATATTTCTACTTTGGGGTACCTATTTCAGAGTTGACTCAGGATCAGATGGCGCTTCTTGTTGGTATCATTAAAGGCCCTTCCTATTATGATCCATGGAGACATCCTGATCAGGCTCTGGAACGTCGAAATGTTGTTCTGTCTGTATTAAAGAAGAGAGGATTTATTACTGATACAGAGTATGTTCAGTATTCCTCAAGACCTCTAGGAGTTATAAAGAGAGGTTCAATGAACTACTCTAAGACTCCTGCTTTCATGGGTGTTCTGAAAAAGGAAATTTCAACGAAGTTCGGCCCTGATTTTTTATCAGGTAACGGTATTAAGATCTTCACCAGTCTAGACCCTCAGGCTCAGCAGTCTGCTGAAAACGCAGTGCAGAATGAGCTTAACGCCATTGAAAGAGAGACCGGCCGTAAAGGTATGGAAGCTGCTATGGTTGTCAGTTCCTGGAGAACAGCAGAAGTCTCTGCCGTGGTCGGAAGTAGAACTCCTCAGTATGCTGGATTCAACCGTGTTATGGAAGGTCGTCGTCAGGTAGGCTCAATTATCAAACCTTTTGTTTATCTGACTGCATTCCATCATGGCATTCATCTTGGTACTCTGGTAAATGATGCTCCTATCAGGGTAAGACTTGCTGATGGAAAGGTATGGCAGCCTCATAACGACAACAACCGTTTTATTGGCCCAATTCCTACATATGTGGCAATGGCCCGTTCCATGAATATTCCTACTGTAAAGATTGGTATGAGAGTCGGTCTTAATCATGTAAGAGAGACTCTGCTCAATATTGGTCTTGATAAGGAAAAGGTTGAAAGACAGATTTATCCTTCAATGCTACTTGGTACCATTGAGCTTACCCCATTTGAGGTTACTCAGATGTATACAAGTCTTGCAACAGAAGGCCAATATAAGGATCTGACCACATTAAGAACAGTTGTTAAAGACGGAAAGATTGTTTATGAGCGTGAGGATAACAGGGGAAAAGCTACAATTGATCCTAAGGACTCATATCTGACCATGTATGTTATGACCGAGGCAACCAAGATCGGTACAGGCCGCAGAATTGGCAACATGTTCCCTAATGTAACTATCGCCACTAAGACAGGAACCACTAATGACAGCCGAGATACCTGGACTGTTGGTATTGATTCGGATCAGGTTGTTGCTACATGGGTCGGATTTGATGACAACAAGTCAACCGGTCTGTTTGGTTCCTCTGGAGCTATGAGAGTGTATGGTCAGTTCCTGAAGGAGCGTGGTGTAAATTCCTTGGAACTGAAACGTCCTGAAGGTATTCAGTTTGTAAACTTTAATAAAGAAGGAAATATTGTTGGTGAAGGATGTATGCTTCCTGGACTGACCTCTCTTCCTGCAAGACTGGATAAGATCAAGTATGTAGATCAGAACTGTACCATCGATGTTGCGCCGGTTCCTGTAGTAACAGGGCCTCAGCCGGTACCTTATGCCCCTTAAAATTTTCTTCTAAAACTGTTCCATCCTTGCAAAAGGATGGAATTTCAGAATTCATCGTAGTATTTTTTTTTCCTGAATGCTTCTCCTAAACTAATTAGAGTCATATATAGGATTTTTATATGCAACCAAGCGAATTTCTTAAGATAGTACATTTTTCAGAAAAACTAAAAGACACCACACGTCACTGTACGACTTCCAATGGCAGACGAGAAAGTGTGGCTGAGCACAGCTGGCGTATTTCTCTTATGGCTCTGTTTCTTCGTACGGAATTTCCTGAGCTGGATATAGATAAGGTTATCGCCATGTGCCTTATTCATGACCTTGGAGAGGCCTTTACAGGAGATATTCCTTCTTTCAATAAAACAGAAAAAGATGAACATGTTGAGGACTCTCTTTTCAGAAAATGGATCGAATCCCTGCCAGAAAGTTTATCCTCTAATATACTGAATCTGTATGAGGAGATGAGTGCGCTTAAAACTGGAGAGGCTAAACTTTACAAAGCTCTGGATAAGATTGAAGCTGTGATTCAGCATAACGAGTCACCGCTTGAGTCATGGAGCGAAAATGAATATCAGCTCAATAAGATTTACGGTATGAATGAGGTGAAATTTTCTGAGTGGTTGATTAAACTTCGACAGGAAATTTTAAACGAAACGCTTTCCAAAATAGAAGACGGAGAAAACACTATCAGAAAATGTGTATAACCTATTAACCCCCGATTAAAAATTATTAAGGCTTGTATAAGCGGTTTATAAAGATAAATAAAAAAAACTTTAAAAAAGTGCTTGCATGATCTCAAAAATTTAGTAGAATAGTCCGCGTTGAGTTAATCAACAACAAATTGCAAGGCTTGGGTCGTTAGCTCAGTCGGTAGAGCAGCGGACTTTTAATCCGTTGGTCGAGAGTTCGAATCTCTCACGACCCACCAAGCAAAAGCAAGATTTATCGCTGGGTCGTTAGCTCAGTTGGTAGAGCAGCGGACTCTTAATCCGTTGGTCGCGGGTTCGACCCCCTCACGACCCACCATGCGATAATGAAGGCGCCCAAGATGGGTCGTTAGCTCAGTTGGTAGAGCAGCGGACTCTTAATCCGTTGGTCGCGGGTTCGACCCCCTCACGACCCACCATTTTGGATGCTTAGCTCAGTCTGGTTAGAGCATCTGCCTTACAAGCAGAGGGTCATAGGTTCGAGTCCTATAGCATCCACCATCTTATGAATCCCTACTTGATAGTATCTTTTAGGTTTTCTGTTTATAACGTTTCGATGGGTCGTTAGCTCAGTTGGTAGAGCAGCGGACTCTTAATCCGTTGGTCGCGGGTTCGACCCCCTCACGACCCACCATCCAAACGTTGATCCCCCCCTTTAAAAACATTTATTGCAAATTTAATTTTTTCAATTAAGTATTACCTCACAATATATATTTTTGTCTTTCAAAATCATCCTCTCATAAGTCTCCTTGTGGTAAATTATATGGTTAGAATGTTGATTTAACATAGGGTGGTTGAAGTGAATCTAAAAAATGACCGCATCATAATTAAAAATCTAGTTGATAAAAATGATGAAAATAACAAGACAATTTCTCTTGTAGCTAATTCCGGTATACAGTTCATTGATTTTGAGTTTGACAAAAAGATTAATTTCTCCTCTGAAGAAGAGGATTTCTTAAAAAAATTCCCTTCAATCGTAACTAAAGGGCAGTTTGCCCAGCATCCACTGTGTGGAAGACATTTTGCCAGATTTAAAGAAGACAAGGCTTCTGGCAAATATGTAATTGAAGGTGCAGAATCAATTTCCATGGAAAAGGGCGAAATCTATGGAGAGCAGTCTGAATTGGAATTGATCGAATCTCTTAACCTTTACAATGGAGTATGGTTCCCAATCTTCTATTTCAGCAAAGGCCATGATGAAGGTCCTATAAACTGGGCCCGTGCTCGTGTTATCAATACGTCAGATGTGAAGGATCGCGATCATGGTGGTTTATATCATGTAACCTTTGCCTTTGATACGAAGCTTGACAATGAAAACACTTCTCTGCACTGTGCTCCATCAACCTCCGATATCAGCGATGTCTTTACTTTCAGAGGATGTTACGCTGCTACCAAACTATTAAATGATAATGAATCAGGCGCTTCCTTTGTTCGAGAGTGGGCAAAGAGTGTCTTTGACAAAATCTATCCTAAGACTACCAATGATCCAAAGGTCGAAGTTATCAAAAAAGAATGGATAGAGAAAAACTACTTTGAAAAGCATTATCTGAATCTTATTGCTTTCCTTGAATATTTTGTCGAACCAAACAGCATCAAGCTGATGCCATTTGAGGAAAACGGCAGTGAAACTCCTATTGATGTAAGTCTGATTCTTGATGTAGGTAACTCACGTTCCTGCGGTATTCTTATGGAAGAGGATGATGATCATTCCTCATCTCTGCTGCGTAATCCTCAGCTCGAAATCCGTGATTTAAATGCTGTTGAGAATGTTTATGTCGGAACATTTGACAGCAAGATCCAGTTCCAGAAAGCTAATTTTGACTTTAACTATTGCTCAGATATTTCAAGCAGACTCGACGCCTTTGTATGGCCATCTCTGGTACGTGTGGGTACTGAGGCAAAGCACCTAAGTGCCAACTCAGCCGGTAATGAGGGAAATACAGGTCTTATTTCACCAAAACGTTATCTGTGGCAGTTTGATAATGATCTGAATACCTCTGAAAAGTGGAACTTTAACAATCACTATTATCAGATTCCAGTCAGAGAGAAAGAAAAGGATGATGACAAATATCATACCTCTTATCTGAAACTTGAGGAAAATGTAAGTTCAGCCACTTATCTTCCTATTTCAAGATTCATCAATTCATATGGTGATGCTCTGTTTGCAGATACAGGTGATGAAAGTAAGCTTCTTGCAAATTACACCGGTAAATCAACCATGACCTTTATGCTGATGGAAATCATTATGCAGGCTATGATGCAGATGAATAGTTTCCATTACCGTCAGTCTAAAGCTAATGCTTTAAGACCTCGCAGACTAAAGGCAGTGGTTTTAACTACACCTCCATCAATGCCGGATCTTGAAAGAGAAGTCTTCAGATCATGCGCCTACCAAGCTATTGGTCTTGTCTGGAAGGCTTATGGTTATGACAAGACTCCTGCTACTGAGTTTAAGTATATTGAAAACGCTTCTTCCATGTTCCCTAAGGCACCAGCCGTTATCTTAAAGTGGAATGAAACTCTGACTTCTCAGCTGGTATACCTTTACAATGAAACTCAGAAGGTTTTCGGAGGCAACAGTCTAGACTTTATTAAACATATACGCAGATCAGATGCTGGTGGCCGAGTCAATGAGCATAATAGGGACAAGTTCAGTGGTAAGGATGCCGATTATATTTCTGCCCGTATTGCCTCAATTGATATCGGTGGCGGAACTACAGATCTTGTGATTGCCGATTACAGCTATCCAAGTACAGTCCGTTCTGAGAGCGGTGAGGAAAAAGAGCTTGGAAACCAGAGTGCTACCGTTGAAATCCGAGAGATTCTGAAGGATGGTTCAAAGACGGCTGGAGATGATCTGGTGTTAAACCTGATTAAGGAAAAGATTGTTCCTCAGTTAGGTGATGTTAAGGATTTAGCTAAAATTATTGGTACTGGTTCATCTGACAGTATTGAGTTTGTAAAAAACAGAACTCAGACAGTAGAGCAGGTTTTCACTAAGATTGCGTATAGAATCATTTCCAGACTGGAAAAGCTGAATTATGCTCCTGCAGGCACTACTTCGGTAATTGACAGGGGAACGGTTGCAGACTTCCTGTATGGCATTGACCGATGCGAGGCTCTGGATTCTAAGGAAGATCTGGAAGTTATTTCTAAATTTGACAGAAAAAAGCATGACCTTGTTGATGAGAGTGTTGCGAATTTTATCAACAAGCATTTAGGTGAGAACTACAAATTTTTTGATCGTGAACTCGAGTTTGATATATATCAAATCAATCATGAGATCGCTGTCGGTGATCGTTATGATGTCTGCTCTTCCCTTAATTATCTGAACACCATTGTAAACACCTATCAGTGTGATGTTCTGATTCTAACCGGACGTCCTTCAAAGATTCCTGGTATCAGAACTCTGATTGAGTGCAATTCTAATCTGTCACCAAGAAGAATCATTTCTTTACACGATTATAAGTGTGGAAGCTGGTATCCATCTTTCACTCTTGTGAACGGTAAGATAGGAGATCCTAAGACATCAGTTGTTGTAGGAGCACTGCTTGGTTATATCAAGCAGTCCAATATCAGCAACCTGTCAACCTTCAGAATCAATCCTAACTATCAGGAAGCCCCTTCTCCTGCAAGATACATGGGTAAGGTTGATGATCAGTGCAAGCTTGAGGATAGAGAAGTCAAATACAGATTCTTCACCTTAGCCGAGCTTAAGGAAATTAATGCAATGGAAGAAGGAGAGGAGATCGATATTGATAAGACCTATCTTAGGGATGATGCTAATAAATCTCAGCTTAAGGCTGTTTCAGATGTTATCTCCAATACGACCTTGCGCTCGACTCTTCCAATTAACCTTGGATACCGTCAGTTTGATGATCAGGCCTTTATGGCAACCATGATTTATCACATTGAGCCTTACAAGAAGATTAGTGAGCTTGCCTCTGTAAAGGCAACCAAGGAATGGATTGTTCCTGATATTGAGAAGATTGAGTTCAGTGTAGAAGGGAAAAAGAAACTTTATGAGGAGCTACTGATAAAGCTTTATCCTGATCATGAGGCTAATTTCCCTCAGCAGGGCTGCGATATTTTTGATAAGGCAATTGAGGAAATAGAGAAGGCTGAGAACGAAATGGCTCTCGCCAAGAGCCATGCCTCTCTGATGTATGGGGCTGACAGAAGTGCAATTAAAGTGCTTGATTTAGACAGTCCTTATGCAGCTCTCATCAGTCAGTTTGATTCTCAGGCAATGGATGCTGGTAATCAGGTGGCTTCTACCTTAAAGCAGACTGGTATTATGGCTAAGCTTACCAATGCCGCAGGTAAAGCTGAAGAGAAACGCAGAGAAGGCTATGACTCCTTTAAGCAGAGCAACCTGTCTTCGATTTTCAGCTCTATCGAAAGTGTCGGTAATGCTGAAAAAAACAAGGTAAAGGGAATGTTCCTGAGAGAGCTGTGTCTGTGTGTGGAAAATGCTATTAATGCTCTGCGCAAGAGCAAACAGGCTGCACTTGATAAAATTACCTCAGATGTAAAAGGTTCTAGCGATGGCAAGGGGCCTCATTATTATGACATTACTATAGTAAATAATAGTGTATTGGATAAGAAATCTCCTTTGGGCAGATGCCTTGGCTTTATACGTGATCAGGAAAAAGATCTTAATAGCGATATCTTTGTATTAAAGATTGAAAAAGCAAAGGATGTAACCGATGGCAGTTCTGATGTATCTAACTACCTGAAGCTGAGTCTGAAAACAGTCAGTGATGGTGATGAATACTGGAATAATGACGGTTTGATTCTTGATAAGGAATAATTTTTTATGAAAAACGAATTTAAAGATAATCGTCTGAATCTTCTGGCTCAATACTGCGATAAGGCTTACAAGTGGGTTGAAAAGGCAGCGCAGGATGAGGAAGATCTTAGAAAAGAGGAAAATTCTCTTGGAATTGCTATCTGTCAGCTGCATAACATGGCTGACGCCGCTCATGAGGTTCTTCCTGTAAATTCAACCATCGGTGTTTTCGGTGCCTCTCAGGCTGGCAAGAGCTATCTGGTTTCTGCACTTGCTTCAAATGGTGGCGGTGAAGGTCTAGTTGCAAACTGGGAAGGTAAGGAAATATCCTTCTTTCATCATCTGAATCCTACGGGCGGAAATCGTGAAGCGACCGGTTTGGTAACCCGTTTCACACGTATGACTTCACCTGCTGTTAAGGGCTTTCCGGTAACACTTAAGATTTTAAATGAAGTTGAACTTATCAAGATTCTGGTTAACTCTTTCTATCTTGATATGAATCTTGAAGCCGCCAAGGAGTTCATGATTGAATATGACAGTCGCTTTAAGGACAAGTCAAAGCTTGATGCTCTGTTTGAAGAACTCAGAGGAGATGAGTATCAGCTGAAGGAAGGGGAGGCCTCCTATGTTACAGAGAATGACATTGTGGAACTCTCTGAGTATGTTTATTCGCATGCAGCCTTCTGCTGTCTGATGTCAGAGGAATTTAAACCTGACTGTGATTTCTGGAATAAGGTAAGACATATTATCTCCTCTCTGAATCTCAAGGGTAGAGGCAGACTGTTTTCTCTGTTCTGGGGTAATCTGAAGGCTTTCAACAATCTGTATGAAACTATTGCTCCTGAGATGGAGAA
>NZ_CACVSS010000049.1:0-12613 GCF_902756765.1 uncultured Succinivibrio sp.
ATTTCCATAACCGCCTTCAAAGCCGTTTTCCAGAGCATAAATACCGTAGAAAAGAATATCCCCCATGGAGCGACCAGTTTTGTAATCTTCCATCTTTTCAGGATGGTAACCAAGATAAACTCCATTAATATCTTTGCCTAAAGTTACAATATCTCCCTTTTTAAAAGGCATTGGGATACCGACATACATTCCCTCAATACCAACTCCGTAGGTTTTACAGTTATGGTCATAAACATAGATATTCATCAGATCAAGATTTTTTGAAAAAAGACAGTAGTTAGAATCTGACAGGTAGTTCTCTCCATTTCCTTCCTCATCATCATCGAAAGATAATTTATCGATGCGTAACCTATCCTCAGGATCCATGCTATATTCCTTTGAATAATTACGTATGGCATCAAAGCATGCCTTATAGGATTTAAAACATTCTATAGGCTCTGGCTCTAATTTCCCCTTATGCTGAACTCTTGCCTGATAGAAGTATCCACGGGTATCAGCTTTCATGAAGGCGGTCATGTTTCTTACATCACTTATATATCTTCTGATAAATTCATGGGAGGTAAGACCAAAAGTTTCCTGAAAACTCATATCGGTAATGGAAGTTAAAGGTAGAGCATCTGAGGATTGAAGATATTCCTCTAAAGACTTTACTTTCTCATCAACGCTAATAAACGGGCAGGTTAAGACTACAAAAATTACCTGATCGGCACTAAGTTTGTAGTCAATATCGTAAAGATACTGTCTAATATCTTTTGAGTTAACATACCTTATAAAGTCCATACTGAACCTCCGCATTTTTCTAATAGAATAAAAGAGGTTCATTCCAGATCCTGATAGATACGATGAAAATGACAAAAAAAGAAGAGCGTTTAAGAGGAAAATTTATCTTATTGATTTACTGATTATTATGATTATAATAAAAGACAAGGGAGTCAGAACTTTTTTTCCTTCTCCCCTGTTTCGGTGATTCTAATTTACCATGCGTTTGAAGGCAATAACAGTAAGATTAGAACCACGATAATAATTAAGGTTTTCATAGTTGATTCCTTAATTAAGTTATTACACAGTTCTAAACTTCTTTTAGAGCCATTTCGCAGATGGCTCTAAAGTTTAGAACCACCTCTGCAAACTCTCGTCTGCATTAACCTTATTTTATCACATTAAGAAAATCTCGTTATATTGTTTTCTACGATTTTTCATTAAACAACATATAGTTAATTATACAATTTTATAAAAATAGCAAATAAAAACTTGTCAGAAATTATCAAAAAAAAATTAAAATCTTCCAGCCAGAACCTGTGCTTTGAAGAGACAGATTTTAACCGAAAGATTTCTAATTTAAATTGAATGCTTAACTAGCCTATTAGTACAGAATTCTGCACTTTAGAGTACCTTCAATGTTACGCAGTGAAGGTACAACCTCCTGAGGCTTGTCAGAGTGGATATCCATAACCACATAACCGATATCAGCGGTAGTCTGCAGATACTGAGCTGCAACGTTGATATTCAGCTTGGCAAAGGTTTCGTTGATCTGACGCATTACACCAGGTACATTCTTGTGAACGTGAAGCAGTCTTGAAACATCAGCTCTCTTCGTTGGAAGAGATACCTCAGGGAAGTTAACAGCGGTAAGAGTGGAGCCATTGTCTGAATACAGAGCCAGCTTCTCAGATACCTCAGTACCGATATTCTTCTGGGCTTCTTCAGTACCGGCACCGATGTGAGGAGTCAGAATTACATTGTCAAACTCACGCAGAGGAGTTACAAATTCCTCACCGTTCTTTGAAGGCTCCTTTGGATATACGTCCACAGCTGCACCTGCAACCTTACCTGAACGCAGAGCTTCACACAGAGCTTCAATATCAACAACTGTTCCACGGGATGCATTCAGGAAGCGAACGCCATCCTTCATCTTGGCAAACTGAGCCCTGGAAATCATGTTCTTGGTGGTTGGCAGCTCTGGTACATGCAGAGTAACAATATCAGAGTTCTCAAGTAACTCATCTAAGGTATTAACCTGTTTTGCATTACCAAGAACCATCTTGTTTTCTACATCATAGAAAAGAACAGACAGACCTAAAGCCTCAGCCAAGATACCAACCTGAGTTCCGATATGACCATAACCGATAATACCTATAGTCTTGCCACGAGCCTCGTGGCATCCGGTTGCAGCCTTGTTCCAGCCGCCGCGGTGCAGAAGAGCGTTACGTGCTGGAATGTCACGTAAAAGCTGTAAGTACTCACCGGTTACAAGCTCAGCAACAGATCTGGTGTTTGAGAAAGGTGCATTGAATACAGGAATACCCAGTGCAGCCGCGGCCTCAAGATCGACCTGATTTGTACCAATACAGTAACAGCCGATTCCGATCAGTTTCTTAGCATGCTGCAGAACTTCAGCTGTTAAATGAGTACGAGATCGGATACCGATAAAATGAACATTCTCGATAGCATCTAAAAGCTCCTGACCATCAAGAGCCTTTTTCTGATACTCAACATTTGTATATCCAGCTTTGTTTAATGCATCTACAGCACTTGGATCAACGCCCTCTAAAAGAAGGATTTTGATCTTTGATTTTTCTAAAGATAATGAAGGCTGCATGTTAACCTCTATGATACATACTTATTAAAACAAAATGCCCGTCACATGGCGGGCACTAAATTCCTTTGTTATTTCTTGTTACGCTTTCTGCGCTCTAAAACGGCTTCATTCAACATCGCACAGATCTGCTCTGTATCTTCCATTCCGATGCACGCATCTGTAATTGACTGGCCGTACACAAGATTTCTTAAATCCTTAGGCAGATCCTGACGTCCCTCAACAAGATTTGACTCAAGCATCAGACCAAAGATTCTGTTGTCGCCAGAAGCAACCTGCTGGGCAACATCACGAGAAACATCAACCTGCTTCTTGAACTGCTTGTTAGAATTTGAGTGAGAAGCATCAATCATAACCATTGGCTTCAAACCGGCCTTTTCAAGAGCCTGACAGGTTTTCTCAACGTCCTTTGAGCTGTAGTTAGGCTCTTTACCGCCACGTAAAATCACATGACAGTCATCATTGCCCTTGGTGTGAACAATTGCAACATGGCCCATCTTGGTAACAGACATGAAGGTGTGCTCATTCTCAGCAGCAATGGTTGCATCAATTGCGATCTTTACGGATCCGTCAGTAGCATTCTTAAAACCGATTGGACATGACAGACCGGAAGCCAGCTGACGATGCAGCTGAGATTCGGTGGTACGTGCACCAACAGCGCCCCATGAAATGAAGTCGTCAATGTACTGAACAGTGATAGGATCCAGAAACTCAGTAGCTGCAGGCATTCCAAGACTGTTGATGTCACAGAGAAGCTTGCGGGCAATCTTCAGGCCCTGATTGATATCATGAGAATCATCCAGGGTAGGATCGTTAATTAGTCCTTTCCAGCCAACAGTGGTACGAGGTTTTTCAAAGTAAACTCTCATTACAACCACCAGCTGATCCTGATACTTCTGACGAAGCTTCATCAGTCTGTTTGCATAGTCAATAGCAGCTCTGGTGTCGTGCACAGAACAAGGTCCTGCAATCACAACCAATCTGTCGTCTACACCGTTGAAAATATTGTGGATCTCTCTTCTTGTCTGATCCACAACGCTATTTGTGAAATCTGTTGCCGGAAACTTTTCAATCACGGCAATTGGGGGAATTACCTGGTACATTTCGCTGATTCTCGTATCTACGATACCATGCCCCGCTTCGTTAGGCGGGGTAAGGTTCAAATTCTTGTCAATAGTCATATAAACCGCCTAATTATCTAAAGTTGTAAAATCGCCAATAATAATAGTTAAAAGAGGTCTTTGAAGCTGAAGTATTACTTTGCTTAAATATGCTGCCTGGAGCACTCCCTTTTAAAAATATATTATTAGTATTCACGATTTTCTTCCTAAAAATTACATATCAAAATATTATTCCGAGGCAAACCTTACAATGCCTCATTCATAAAAGTTCGTAGTTCATTATAAATACGGATTGAAAATTTATTCAAGTAAAATGGGGGTAAAAAAGCGAGGAAAATTTTAGTGCTCAGAATTTGTGCAATGCCCAATATATGTGCAGAAAATGGCTATTTTGCAGTTTCCCTGGAAAAAAAACACTAAAAACAGAACTGTTTAATAAAATTTAGAACAGATTAGAGACAAAAAAGGATGACTTTACAAAGAGATAAGTCATCCAAATAACAAATGGAATTCTAGATGTCAAGAACAAGAGTTACAGGACAGTGATCAGATCCCAAAACATCATTCTCAATACGGGCATCCACGATATTGTTTTTAAGTTCCTCTGAAACAAAGAAGTAATCGATTCTCCATCCGATGTTCTTTGATCTTGCGAAGGTTTTATAGGACCACCAGCTGTAGCAGTCTGGCTTGTCTCCATTCACATGTCTGAAGGTATCGACATAGCCAGCCTCAACCATCCTGTCAAGAAACTCGCGCTCTAAAGGCAGGAATCCGGTATTGGTCTCATTGGTCTTAGGACGGGCAAGATCAATGGGCTTATGGGCAATATTGAAATCACCGCAAACCACAATTGGTTTATCCTGTCTAAGTTTCTGAGCATAATCAAAGAAACAGTCAAAAAAGCCCATCTTATAAGGCACACGCTTAAATTCACCGGTAGGTCTGCCCTTCTCATTTAAAATAGCGGCTCCGCCATTTGGGAAGTAGCCATTGAAGAAATGAAACTTTTCAAACTCAAGATGAATGATTCTGCCCTCTCCCTGAAATTCAGGATCAGGAAGCTCGTATTCAACAGAGAGAGGCTTTAACTTCGAGAATACAGCTGTACCTGAGTAGCCCTTTTTGACCGTTGAGGAACAGAAAAAGCTCTCATAGCCAGACTTTGTCTTCAGAGCATCATCAAGCTGATCTACACTGGCCTTGGTCTCCTGAAGACCAATCACATCATAGGTAGAGTTACGGAACCAGTCGAAGCCTTCCTTTGCGGCAACCGCTCTGATGCCGTTAACATTCCAGGAACTTAGGGTAATCTGCATATCAGTCCTTTACAATCTCATCAATTCTGTTGTCGTTATCACCGCCGATGGCAGTCATAAGAGCCATAGTGGACTTGAGGTTGTTAAGCTTAGCCTCAAGATAGGAAATCTTGGCATTTCTCATAGTATCGGCAGAGGTTAAAAAGTCGGTTAAAGCCACCAGGCCGGATTCATATCTTACCTTATAGCGTTCATAATTACGTACTGCAAGCTCATAAGCGTGCCTGTAAGTCATAAGAGATTTCTGATAGTAGTCAACATCAGAGATATCATCATAAACTTCCTGAACCGCCTTGACGTAATCAGCTACAAAAGCGATGTTAGCAAGGTCGATATCCTTAAGCGCGCTCTTTTTCTGCTTTGAAAGCTTGTTGAAGTTTAAGAACGGAAAGGTTACAGAAGAACCTAAGGCGCCTACAGGATTAGCAAGAAAACGGCCTATGGAACCGGTATCTCCGGTGGTGATACCCGCTGTTAAGGTAAAGTCAGGGAAAAATGCCATTTTAGCTTCATTGTAGTTGGCATAGGCTTTTCTTAAGGTGGCCTCATCCTTCATAAGATCAGGACGTCTTGCCAAAAGCTCTGAAGGAACAGACAGCGAGAAAGCAGGAACCACAGAAGTATCCAGAGATGCTATTTCAAAATCATGATCTGCTGTTGTACCCAGCATGGTTGCAAGAGCAGTTCTTGCTTTCTTAAGATTGTTTCTACGGGTATCAAGCGTTGCCTGAACTTTTAAATGGTTAATATGAGCATCATCCACATCCAGAGAATCAGCAGCACCTGCGGAGAATTTGTTCTGCACCAGGGCAAGACGCATCTGAGAGTCCTTTAAATCCTGCTCACCGATGGCAACAGCCTCCTTTGCATACGCATACTGCCAGTAGGCTGCAGCAGTAGACTCGACTACAGTCAGTCTCATGGCAAGATAATCATAGGCAGTTGCCTGATAGTTTGCAAAGGCAGCTTCATCAGCGGCCTTTAATTTGCCGAATAAATCAAGCTGATAGGACAGAGAGAAGTTTCCACTTGAACTCTTATGAGTTGAGTCATGATAATCGAGAGCTCTCTTTGCAGTTGAGCCTATTGATGCAGATGCGGTTGGATGATTGTCGGCTGCCACAATATCCACATTGATAAGAGCCTTTTCTACATTTACATAGGCGGTTCTCATATCAAAATTGTTCTTAAGGGCAGACTCCATCAGAGTATTGAGATGCTCATCCTTAAACTGTTTCCAGTAGTCAGCCTCAATTGGAGCACCAACAAAACGGTAAGCATCGTGGTAGGATGCCACCACCGGAAAATCAGGTGCCTTATAATCGGTAAAAAAGAGACTGCAGCCGCACAGACAGGCACTCATACATACAACAGAAAGCTTCTTTAACATTTACAGACCTCTGAGGGTTTCTTCCAGATATTCACGCCAGTCAGGCAGATTTCTGCGGAAGGTTTTTGCAAAACTGTCACAGTTCATGCGAGAATCAGCAGGTCTTTTAGCCTTGGCTCCAAACTCTTCTGAAGTAATAGGCAGAACATTGACGTCATGACTGATAATACCGATGGATTGAGCCTTGTCGAGAATAACTCTGGCAAAATCATTTCTTACAATTTCAGGGTATCCGCAATAGTTATAGATACCGTAAGAATCAAAGTCTTTGGTTAAAATGGAATCAGCAATAAAACAGATATCATCAGAAAGAGCTCTTGCAGGAGTTGGATTACCAAGCTCATCACAGACAACCTTAAGAGTATCTCTTGAAGAGGCAAGATTAGCCATGGCTTTGACAAAGTTTTTACCGTAGCGGCCAAAAATCCAGCTGGCACGCAGAATTACAGCACGACAGCCACTGTCAAGAATAAAGCGTTCTCCAAAGAGTTTTGTCTTACCGTATACACAGCGGGTATTTAAGGACTCTTCCTCTGTGTGCGGTCCGCTTTTGCCGTTGTCATAAACATAATCTGTAGAAATATGAATCAGAGGAATATCTCTGCTGAGACACTCTGCTGCAAGATTTTTCGGACCTAAGGCATTTACAGCATAGGCTGCCTTTTCCTCGTCCTCTGCCTTGTCCACCGCGGTATAGGCTGCACAGTTTATTACAAGATCAATCTGTGTAGAATCAAAAAGTGAGGTGACCTCATTATCTGAAGTGATATCAAGCTCTGCATGACCACAGGCAATAACTCTATATCCTAAAAAAAGCAGTCTTTCACATACTTCAAGACCAACCTGACCTTTTGCTCCGGTAACAAGAATCTGTTTCATAAAAAAACTAACCTATTTCTTTGATTTTGTATTTCTGGTTTTTGACATTCTCTTAACAAGTGCCTCCACTACCCTATAGGAACTGTTGAAGGCATCAACAGGCAGACACTCGTATGGTCCATGACAGTTAAGACCTCCGGTGAAAATATTCGGTGTTGGAAGTCCCTGACTGGAAAGATTTGAGCCGTCTGTTCCACCGCGTACACGGTTTAAAACAACCTTCACTCCAGCATCCTTAAAGGCCTTGGTGCAGATATCAAGGATCTCCTGATTCTGCTTTAATACCTCTTCCATATTGGAATACTGGAATTTAAGATCCAGATCAACTCTCCCCTGACCATATTTGTTATTTAAAAATTCAACTGCTGATTTTACAAAATCAAGGCGCTTTTTCATACCTTCATCAGTAAAATCACGAATAATCATTTTCAGTTTGGCGCGCTCAACCTCGCCCTCAATTCCATGAACATGATAAAAGCCCTCCTCACCTCTGGTGTTCTCAGGCTTTTCATCCCTTGGCAGCATTGAGATAAACTCAGTTGCCAGAGTAATCGCATTTACAAGGTTCTTGTAGGCAACTGCAGTATGAACCGCAGTACCGTGGAAATTTAAAATAGCACCATAGGCATTGAAGGTTGCAACATCCAGTTCACCTAGTTCTGTACCATCCACAGTGATTCCGTAATCACAGGCAATATCCTTTACATCAAGATACCTGGTGGAAAGACCTATTTCCTCATCAACAGAAAAGATGATCTTAAGAGGACCGTGCTTTAGGCTACTGTCGGTTTTAAGATTACGCAGAAGTAATAAGAGACAAGCAATTCCGGCTTTGTCATCAGCTCCAAGAAGAGTTGTACCGTCAGTGACAATGATATCCTCTCCAATGTGGGAGCTTAGTTCCGGACAGAAAGAGCTGGTTATTGTAAGACCGTTATCAAGCTTTATGCCCTCACCGCTGTACTTTCTGACAAGTCTTGGTTTTACATCAGCACCACTGCAGTCTGGAGCAGTATCCATATGAGCAAGAAGACACAGTGATTTTGCTTTTTCACAACCATCCGAGGCAGGAATTTTCACTGTAATCACTCCGTGCTCATCCTGCTTTGAGTCATAGCCAAGCTCTGATATGGTCGAGGAGAGATAAGCTCCGAAGCGAAGCTGCCCTACTGATGAGGGAACTGTTTTGGAGCTGCCGTCAGCTCTGGTGTCAAAGGCAATCAGATCTGAAAAAATCTTAACCAGAGGATCAACTCCGCAAAGATTGTCAAAGTCCTTTGAAGTTCCTGTCTGCATTATCTTCTCCTTATTCTCTATTCACGTGCCAGCGCATCAATTGGGTTAAGTCTTGCGGCTGAACGAGCAGGCATGTAGCCAAACACAATTCCTATTATAGACGAAGTAATCACTGCAACCACAATTGAGGTCACAGAGAAGGATAAAGGAATTGCAGGCATTACAATCGACAGTACAAAGCCTAAAATCATTGAAAAAATCACGCCTAGAAGACCTCCGATGATACATACGGTAATCGACTCAATCAGAAACTGAGTCATGATATCGGAACGTCTGGCGCCAACTGCCACACGGATACCGATTTCACGGGTTCTCTCGGTTACAGATACCAGCATGATGTTCATCACACCGATACCGCCAACCACCAGAGAAATAACCGCAATCGCAGAGATTAAAAGCGTAAAGGTTCCTGTAGTCTGAGAGATAGACTTCATGATGGTATCCGAGGACTGCAGGAAGAAATCCTTGCGGCCGTGTCTGGTCTTTAAAAGATTGGTGATGGAGGCCTCGGCAACTGCAGGAGAGAATCCATCCTTGGTTCTGACAATAATAGATGAGATATAGTTCTGTTTGATGATACGGTTCATCAGTGTGGTATATGGAATATACACATACAGATTGTCAGATGGTCTGAAGGCAACCTCCTTGTTCACCAGCACGCCAATAACTGTAATAGGTTTTCCCTTAACCAGAATTCTCTTGCCGATTGGATCCTCATAAGGGAAGAAAGTCTTCTTGGTGTTGTAGTCAATAACTCCAACCTGAGGGGACATCTCTGACTCATCCTTGCTGAACATTCTGCCCTTGTCGATCTCCATGCCGTAAACACGGAAATAATCCTCACTCACACCATACACAGTAACACTGGCCTCAACGTTCAGACGGTTTACAGTTGAGGAGGTTTGTACAGTTGGAGAGGCAGAATCACAGTAAGGCTGACCTTTTAAGGCCTTGAGATCTTTAACGCTCAGGGTACGAACCTTTCCTGAACGCATATCGCCCATTTTCTCTCCGGGCATAATCGTAATGGTGTTTGTACCCATAGAGGAGATATTCTCAATAACCTTATCCGAAGCACCGCGGGCCAGTGCCACAACACATACTACCGACATAATGCCGATAATAATGCCAAGCATGGTTAAAATGGTACGCATACGGTTAGAGATCATGGCTCTGATAGCCATAACATAGGCTTCACGGAAACGGTCAAAGTAGGCGTGAAAGGAGTTGATCTCATCACCTAGAGAAATATCCTTATGCTCAGCTGTATCCTGATGGTCAGCAACTGACTCATTGATGCTGTCTGACTCCACATTACCGTCCTTGATGGTAATAACACGGTGAGCATGAGCTGCAATCTTAGGATCATGAGTCACGAGGATAACAGTATGTCCCTGTGCATTTAAAGAGGTCAGAATATCCATAACCTCAGCACCAGATTTAGAATCCAGAGCACCTGTAGGCTCATCAGCCAGAATAATCTGTCCACCGTTCATTAAGGCACGGGCAATGGAAACTCTCTGCTGCTGACCACCTGAAAGCTGAGAAGGCTTATTAAGAGTCTTATCCCCAAGACCTAGTCTGGAGAGCAGTTCTACTGATTTTTTAGAACGTGACTCTTCCTTGATACCAGCATATATGGATGGTACCTGAACATTCTCCTGGGCATTAAGATGTCCTAAAAGATGATAGCGCTGAAAGATAAAGCCGAAAAAATCTCTACGCAAAGCCGCCAGTTCATCCGGAAGCATATTAAAGGTATCATTGCCGTCTACCTGATAGCTTCCTGTGGTTGGAATATCAAGACAGCCGATGATATTCATAAGCGTGGACTTGCCTGAGCCTGACGGACCGACAATGGCCACCAGCTCTCCCCGGTTTATGGTAAGGTTGATGCCGTGAAGGACTTCAACCTTAGCCACACCGCTACCATAGGATTTGGTAATGTTCTCAAGTTTAAGAATAGGCTGAGGCATTAGAATGGACCTCTTCTGCGTCTACCGTTCTGTTCTGCTGCAGCTTCAGCTGTCTTAACATCATCACCAATCACAACCTTATCATCGGAGGTCAGGCCCGAGAGCACCTCTATGTACTGATCGTCCTTAAGTCCGGTTTTGATGGTTTTCTCAACCACTGTGGAGGAATCTTCTAGTACATAGACTGTTGCCACATCCTCGCGGGAGGAACGCAGAGTTGATAATGGCAGAGCCAGAACACCTTTCTTGTCAGCAATATCAATCACCACATCTGCAGTCATATCAATACGCAGTGTTCTGTCCTTGTTCTCTGTAAGAATATCTGAGTTGTAGTAAATTGCAGTAGAAGAACTTGAGGATGAAGAAGAGCTTGATGAGGAGGAGGTACTTGAAGACTCATAGCTTGATGGAGCAGGAGCTATGGACTCAAGAGTACCCTTAAAGGTTCTGTATGGAAGGCCTAAAATCGTAAAGGTGCATTCCATGCCTGGCTTTACATTAACCACATCTGCCTCGGAAATCTCAGTTTCCACCTTCATGGTATCAAGATTTGCAAGTCTTAGAATAGTTGGTGTGGTCTGATTGGCGTTAACAGTCTGTCCTTCAGAAACCACAGTTGCATATACGGTTCCGTCCATTGGGGCTAAGATTTTTGTATAACCAAGATTGGTAACCGCCTCATCCACTGCCAGCTGAGCCTTCTCCTTCTGAGCCTTAAGTTCATCAAGTGCTGCCTTTGCCATATCATAATTTGCAAGAGCAGCTTCGGCATCCTGCTTTGAGGTAGCATCCATCTTCACCAGTCGTTTCTGACGGGAATTCTCAAGTGAGAGCTTTTTGAGCTCAGCATTCTTTGAAGCTATCTGGGCATCAATAATATCCACAGAGGCCTTTGCTGTCTTAAGAGATGTTTCTAAAATCTTTGGGTCAATTTCACAGAGCAGATCTCCTGCCTTGACTTCATCACCTGTTTTCACATAAAGCTTAATCACCTGTCCTGAAACCTGTGCGCCCACATCCACCATGGTTGAGCCTTCAATAGTTCCGGTTGCATATACTTTCTTTGAAATATCCCTAATCTCAGCTGAAGTTGTCATGTAGCTTACGCCTGATTTTGAACAGGATGAGAATACAAAATAACCGCCGATTAAAATCAGAGCAGAAACAATAATTGCGTTTCTTTTTAGATTTTTTGAATTTTTCAGGGAGTTGAGTGTAATCATATGAAACCGTTATTTAACCGAAAAATGTGAGATAATGACGCAGAATATATGAACATTCACTTAGTGCAAACTTAGTATCCATAATATATTATTCGCCAGAATTAACTAACAAACTTTTTTTTAATTTTTGATTGTAACCATAAAGAAATAAAGGCAATTTATGACCGATTCATCTTCAAAAGCTGTAGTAAAACTCAATGCGGACAGACAGAAATCTCTACTGCGTCATCACCCTTGGGTTTTCTCAAAGGCAATTCAGTCTGTTACCGGTGATCCAAAGAACGGAGAAACTGTAACCATAGTTGATGATAAGGATAACTTCTTAGCTTACGGACTATACAGTCCACGCTCTCAGATCCGTATCAGAGCCCTGTCTTTTGATGAGAACGTCAAAATCAGTGCAGAACTGATTCATGATCGCATTGTGCAGGCAAATCAGCTTCGAGCAAGAGTATTTGCCCGCGGTAATGACGGTGTACGTCTTGTATCATCAGAAGGTGATCTGCTTCCTGGTCTAATTGCAGATAAATACAATGAATATATTGTCATCTCAATTTCATCCTGCGGTATGGAATACTACAAGGACGTAATCGTAGCCACTCTGCATGAACTGTATCCTGAGTGCTCTATCTATGAGAGATCAGATACAAAATCAAGAAATAAGGAAGGTCTTGAGGAGCATAAAGGTGTAATTCTGGGAAAAGAGCCAGAGGATACCATTTATGTAAAGGAAGAAGGTCAGGTTTATATTCCTGTAGACATCAAAAACGGTCATAAGACAGGAGCTTACCTCGATCAGAGACTCAGCCGCAT
>NZ_CACVSS010000049.1:12624-35896 GCF_902756765.1 uncultured Succinivibrio sp.
GGAGGCTTTGGTTTGTGGGCCTTAAAGGGTGGAGCCTCTAAGATTGAGAATGTGGATGTTTCAGAACATGCCTTAAATGCGGCTAAAACCGGTGTTGCTTTCAATCACCTCGACCCAGGTCGCTGCAAGTTTTTAAAGAAGGATGTGTTTGCATATCTACGCGAACAGGTGGAAAAAGGAACCAAGTATGATTTGGTCGTACTTGATCCTCCAAAGTTTGCTGAATCAGCGGCTAATCTGAAAAAAGCCTGCAGGGGTTATCAGGATATCAATCGATTAGGACTTATGCTGGTTAAAAATGGTGGACATCTGCTGACTTTCTCCTGTTCAGGTCTTGTTGATCCTGCCCTTTTCCAGAAGATTGTCGCTGACGCAGCGCTTGACGCGAAGGTTGACGGCAGAGTTGTCGGAACTCTGCGCCAGGATGAAGATCATGTGGTATCCCTGCCTTGTCCTGAAACCTTCTATCTAAAAGGTCTGGATATCGCTGTAATGTAAGCAACGCAACAAAGGAAAATAAGGAGTTTACAGTGATTGATTACAAAACACTTTTCGTTTCCCCTTTTATGCAGAACTGCCGAATCTTCTATAACGATGAGACCTTAGAGGCCTGTGTAATTGATCCGGGTGATAACGCAGACAGAATTATGAGTGAGCTTAAAGATAGAGATCTTACTCTGAAGTCAATTCTTATCACTCATATGCATCTTGATCATGTCGGTGGCATTCCTGCCCTGCTTGCTGTACAGAAAGTGCCAGTTTACGGCAGTGCTATTGAAGACAGACCTTTATATGAGACTCTGGATAATCAGGCAGTAGCCTTTGGTCTGAATAAACCAGAGATTTTTGAGACAGAATGGGTAAAAGACGGTCAGATACTTGAACCAATCACCGGACTCAAATTCAGAGTTATCACTACTCCTGGACATACACCTGGTGGAGTCTGCTATTACTGTGAAGAGAAAAAGCTACTAATTAGCGGTGATACCCTCTTTGCAGGCTCAATCGGCAGAACCGACTTTCCTTTAGGGGATTTTGATGATCTGATTGATTCTATTAAAAACAAACTCTACAAGCTTCCACCACTTACAGATGTACTGTCAGGTCATGGCCCAAACAGTACAATCGCAGATGAGATTGAAGGCAATCCTTACACTGTCTGATTATTTGAAAAGATCGGACAGCTCTTCTTTAGACAGGGGCTCTAAGCCTCTGAATTTTCTTTCCTGGTTAATAAGGTTCTCTTCAACATCCTCAAGATCAATTCTCAGAAAATACCCTTTTGTATCCAGAGCTTCTTCAAGATCTTCTACCTTCACCTTAGGAAGGTTTTTATGTTTTGATAAAGCAAACATCATCACAAACTCAGGGGCACCAAAAGCATCAAGAAGACCTGCTGGAATATGGGCAAAAACATCCTTCTCTTTTAAGTAAAGATAACGTCCCTGTTTATTTCTGCTTTTATAAACGAAAACTAATCTATCAGCCATTTTTAAATCCTGTTTTTTTTCTTATAAGTGCTTTAGAAAATACAGCACTCATTGAAACTATGTCTCATAGACAACCGTGGAAGAGTCGTGGAAGAGTATATACCAATTGTGACTTCTAACCTGTGGATTTTATCTTTTCTCTCACCAGCATAAGCGAATAGCCCAAAAGATTCCTGCCTTTCCACTTCTCAATATCAAATCTGTTAGGATCAGTCATTGAAAGACCGATTCCCCAGATCAGATCTCTTACAGCACACTCAGCAAGAACAGCATCTCCTGTTGAAAGAAGAGCCTGTTTTAAAGAAGCATTCTGCTGAAATTTCGAACAAAGACCTTCATAAACAATTATCTGTCTAAATCCGTTCCATACATGATCATCATAGTTGTGAACCTGTCGACCTAACTTCTTTATTTGTGCAACATTATCCGTTGTCAGGATTTTTTTTGAAATCTCAGCATCACAAAAGCATTCTGCTTTTTTGTACATCATGTACTGTTCAATTGATGAGAAAGTATATCCAGAAACGGAAAAATCAGACTGATACCAGTTGCTGAAGACTCCGTTTTCTTCATCAGGATTGTGAAAACATACAACAGACATTCGAGAGCCTTTTTATTTATTTTTCAAAAAGAAACAAGTTCTTTAGTATTCTATAAGAAAAGCGACAACAAAACAAAAAAACACAAAAAAAACGCCATCAATGATCTCTCACTGACAGCGTTCTTTGTAAAAAGGAAGAGCTAAGCTTTACTTAGCGTGACAGAAGCTCTGAGCCTTCTCTCTTTTTATTCTTGCATGTTCCCATGAAGCAAGAGCATCCTCACTAGGCTCATCTCCATTCCCTCTTAAGTATTCAGCCTCATTACCCCAGGAGCAGATACCCTGCTGTGAAGGCAGAACAGAAGGAGAAAACTCAGGATCCTTAATACCTAGTGACTGCTGAAGTCTGTAATCCTTAAATGCAATGAAGGCAAACTTTGAAAGCTTAACAATTGCATAAAGGTTGGTAATGGTTAGCAGAGCCATAAACAGATCTGCAAGGTCCCATACAAGTGAAAGAGAGGCATACGAACCAAAGAACACCATAGCAACAACAAACATTCTGAACAAGGTCATAATAAACGGATTTCTAGTTAGGAACTGAATATTAACCTCACCATAATAGTAGTTACCGATAATTGAGCTGAACGCAAACAGCACAATGGTAAAGGTCATGAAATAACCTGCCCATGCACCTAGCTGAGAAGTCAAAGATGCCTGAATCAGATTGATGCCGGTCAGTTCACCTCCAATCTCATACTGATTTGACAGCAGAACAATAGCTGCTGATGCAGTACAGATTACCAGAGTATCTATGAATACACCGAATGCCTGAATAAGTCCCTGTTTTACAGGATGAGAGGTGGTTGCACATGCTGCGGCATTTGGCACAGAACCTTCACCAGCCTCATTTGAGAACAGACCTCTCTTTACACCAGTTAGAATTGCAGCACCAAAACCACCGGCAACAGCCTGCTGAGGATGGAAGGCATCGTGAACAATCAGGTACAGCATATCTGGAACTGCAGAAATGTTCATGCAGATAATTACAAATGCAATCAGGATGTACAGAACAGCCATGATTGGCACCATAAATTCTGTAACCCTTGCAATTCTCTGAACACCACCAAAAATAATCATTGATACCAGTACACATAGAACCAGACCGGTAATGTAGTTCTCATAGCCATCTAAGTATGACTGAAGATCAAAGGCAACCACAATTGCACTGGTAATAGTGTTTGACTGAACTGAATTGTAGGTCAGAGAAAAAGTGATACTGATTAAGACTGCAAAGATGGCAGCAACAAAAGGCTGACGCAGAGCATTCTTAATGTAGTAGGCAGGACCTCCGTGATAGCCGCCGATGCGGTAAGGAACCTTGTAAATCTGAGCAAGAGTACTCTCGACGAAACCGGTTGCACTTCCTATAAGCGCAATCACCCACATCCAGAAAATAGCACCAGGACCACCTAAAGTAATGGCAATGGCAATACCCGCGATATTACCTACACCTACGCGTGATGCGGTACTGATACAGAATGCCTGAAATGAACTTACCTCTTTACCCTTCTTTTTCTGACCGGTAATACCGTGTTTTAAAACACGGAACATTTCAAAGAAGTACTTAATCTGAACAAATCCGGTACTGAAGGTAAAAAACAGGCCAATGACAATCAGCAGAGTTATGACAATATATGTCCATAAAAATCCACTGACATTGTTTACAAAAGTATTCAATATATCTAGCATGTTAAAATCTCTTGTTATTATAGTTTGCAGTTAACTTGCTGTAGTTTATCATCTAATTATTTATATTTGAATTTTCACCATAAAATGAAGTTTTCACACCATTTTGGTGAGAAAAAACTTATTTGATTTTGAAATTGGATAATTGAATTTAAAAAAATCCGACACAGCCATTATTTTTGGTATTCAGCAACATAAAAAATGACTTTCATACAGTCTTTAACAATACATTTATCGACCATTATGGTAAGATAGTTTTTTTGTAAGGAATTATTGATAAATAAGGCAGGTAAATGGACTCTTTTGCAGATACTGGCGACACAACAATGAGCGCCAGCATTTCAAGAACAGGTTATTCTTTTAACACTATTGAGATGCATAAAGGAACTGTTGAGGAGCTTACCGAACTGCTAGAGCAGAAAGTTCTGCCTCGAGCAGAGATTTACAAAAATTCACCTGTGGTTATTGACGCGGCAAATATCAATTACCTTAAGGATCTTGATTACGACCAGTTAGCTGCAACCTGTAGAAATTACGGATTGTTTCTTATCGGTATTTCAGGAATTCTTACCGAGGAACGCGCTGATACCCTTATAAAAAGGAACATTCCTGTAGTCAACTCTACAAAATTCGCCAGAATGCGCGAAGAAAACTTTAAACCTAGGGTTATTACCAAGACTATAGAGATACAGGTTCCTGTACATATTCCTGAGCCTTATGAGGTAAAGGTCCCATATGAGGTCCGTAAGCCTGAACCTATGATGGTGGTTTCACACTCTCTGCGTTCAGGAGAATGCATAAGTGCTCCTGATACTTCAGTTTTGATTTTAGGTAATGTGGCCAGAACAGCCAGAATTATTGCAAGCCATAATGTGTTTGTATTTGGAGACATGCATGGAGAAGTCTATGCAGGATCACCAAAGGATAAGGATACAGATGGTTATGAGAAAGGCATAATCTACGTCAGTGGCGTATTTGCCCCTACTCTGGTTGCAATTGCAGGTAATTATCAGACAGCTGATGATATGGAGAATAACCAGACCTTAAAATCATTATATGGAGAAGACAGTTCAGTAATAGTTTCACTAAACGGCAGAAGTTTAAACTACTGCCACGTAAAAGACGTACAAACAATTCAATCGAGATTCTAACAAGGATTAAACTAATATGGCAGATCAAATCATGAAGAAAGAAGACGACGCTGAAAAGAAAGTTGAAGAAGTTTTAGCGGCAAACGATTCTGATAAGGATGAAGCAAAGGCTGAAGAGACCAAGTCAGAGGAGAAGAAGGAAGCTAAGCCTGCAGTTAGCAAGGAGCCTTTCAAAAACCTGCACGTTATTGTTGTAACCTCAGGTAAGGGCGGTGTTGGTAAGACCACATCATCTGCAGCTATTGCAACAGGTCTGGCTCAGAAAGGTCACAAGACTGCAGTTCTAGACTTTGACGTTGGTTTGAGAAACCTTGATCTTATCATGGGCTGTGAGCGTCGTGTTGTATATGATTTCATCAACGTAATTCAGGATGAAGCCAAGTTAAACCAGGCTTTAATCAAGGATCGTCACGTAGAGAATCTGTTCGTTCTACCAGCCTCTCAGACCAAAGATAAGGATGCCCTGACTCTTGAGGGTGTTGAGAAGGTATTCCGTGAACTTGACAGCATGAACTTCGAATACGTTGTCTGTGATTCACCAGCTGGTATCGAAACCGGTGCTCTGATGGCACTTTATTTTGCGGATGAAGCAATCGTTACCACAAACCCAGAAGTTTCATCAGTTCGTGACTCAGACAGAATCATCGGAATTCTGAATGCAAAATCACGCAGATCAGAGCTTGAGATGGAACCTGTTGCAGCAAAACTGCTGTTAACCCGTTATGTTCCAAGCAGAGTTAAGAGATCAGAAATGCTTTCAGTTGAAGATGTTCAGGAGCTTCTGACCATTCCTCTGTTAGGTGTTATCCCTGAGTCTGAGGATGTTCTAAAGGCCTCTAACTCAGGTAATCCAATTATTCTTAACGAAGCTTCAGATGCTGGTAAAGCATACGGAGATGCCGTTGAAAGACTTCTTGGCAACGAGGTTCCTCTAAGATTTGTTACCGAGAAGAAAGGTATTTTCGCTAAGATCTTTAAAAAATAATAAATAAGGAGATACCATGTCATTATTAAAGGCAATCTCCGATGCCATTTTCGGAGACAAGAATGAGAGCTCAGCAGAATCAGCCAAGCAGCGTTTAAGCGTTGTGCTGATCAGTGACCGTGCTGGCAGAGATACTCCTGATTACATGCCAAAACTTAGACAGGAAATCTTCGAGGTCCTAAAGAAGTACATCAAGATTGACTCTGAACAGGACGTTGAATTCAACATTGCTAACAAAGACAACACTTCCATTATGGAAATGTCTGTTTCTCTGAAAAGAGAATAGCTTCTAAAAGGACGTCCTCAAACGAGGACGTTTTTTATGGGCAAAAAGTAATTTTTGCTCCCTCTTATTTTTTTTCAAACTAAAGTTCAAAAACAGCACTCTCCTTAAAAAAGGTGAATGTGTGATTTTCCATACGGACAAATAGAATGAAATACTCAAAACTTATAGTTTCAGCAATCGTAGGCTGTGCCCTTCTAACTTCATGTGCTCAGACCACCAAGTCAATGTTCGGTGATGATAGAAATCAGTTCATGCTTGTATCTGAAGACACCATAAATGCCCAGTCAGCTAAGGAATATTCCAAGGTTATTGCTGATGCCAAGAAACATAACAAGCTGGATACCTCTTCTGATTATGCAAAAAGAGTTAACAAGGTATCTAAAAAGCTAATAAAGGTTGCCCCAACTCTTCGAGAAGACTGCAGCAAATGGCAGTGGGAAGTTAACACCATCAGGGATAATACCGTCAACGCATGGTGTATGCCTGGAGGAAAGATCGTTGTCTACACTGGACTCATTAAGGAGCTGAATCTGAATGATGATGAACTTGCCGCAATTGTCGGACATGAGATTTCTCATGCCTTAAAGGAACATTCAAGAGAAGCAATGAGTAAACAGGTAGTACAGTCAGGAGTTACCTCTGTTGCAGGCCTGTTTGGCGTGAGTTCAACCATAACAGATTCTGCTAATGCTGTTTACAATGCTACAGTTGCCCTGCCATTCTCTCGTGATCAGGAAAGCGAGGCTGATAAGTACGGACTTGAACTGATGTACAAGGCAGGATTTAATCCTCAGGGTGCAGTGAGCGTAATGAAGAAAATGGATGTCTACGAGAAAAAGGTTACAGCAACCTCAGGTGCAGGTAATTCAAAAGCAGCCTCGATGCTAAACTCAATCACCAGCACTCATCCTACTTCAGAGAAACGATATAAGGATCTTCAGGCTTTAATCGATAAATACGGACTGAAATCAGAAATCTGATTAGAAAAAAAACTGCGAAATCCGAGAGCCTTGCTCTCGGATAATAGGCTTAAGCCTGAATCGAATCGATAACGATGATATCTCCGTCATCGAATTTGTCTGCATGAGACTTGTAGCGCTCAAGAATATAGTCAACAGCGTCAATTGTACACTTGCTTAGCGAGGTAATAAGCTGAGAACCAGACTGATTTTTTTCCTTAATCTGATTAACATTTTCGATAAACTCATATCCGCGCTTATCAACCTTGAAGTTCTGAGCATCGAATCTCACTTTTACACTGGTTTCCCCACCGTCCATCTTCACACGATACAAATCAATATCTATACCTTCGACAAGCTTTGAGTGGGAAATAATCTCTAAAAGCAGAATCAGGTAGGCTTTAGCCTTGTTGCGGATTTCTGCTTCAGAGTTCGAATCAAGAATTACAAATCTTAACTTTTCCTCAAAACATTTCTGAATATGCTCATAAATTGAGGCATCTCTAGGTACCTTATGCTCAATTACATCAGACAGAAACTCATACACAACCATAGTCATGATTGGAGAAAGATTAGATTCAACCAGCAAATCCTTAAGCTGAGCTGCGCATTCATAAGGATTGTATGCTTCATTATCAGAAACTTTTCTACGATTTTTTAGCATAATTATTCCTTTGTCTATATCTTTCTTATAGGTGAAAAATCAGATAATGATGGATAAATAAACCGAAATTACAGCAATAAGCACAACTACTGATAAAGACATTTTACAAAGAGCAGCAATGATCGCAAAAAATGCACCAATATAGCCTGCATACTGACTGTTTTCAACACAGTAGAAAATACCAGGAAAAACTAAAGCTGTAAGCGCAGTATATGGCACCAGATCAAGAACTCGCTGCCAGTATGAGCTCAAAGAAAGCTTTGAGATAAATAATGCCGGGATAGCTCTGATCGGATAAGTTACCAGAAAAGATATAAGAATTATATAAAGGTAGTAGTTGCTATCCATTTTTAACTCTCCTCAGCCTTAATATCATTTTCATTCTTTACTGCGGATTTTTTGTTGTCCATAAACCTGGCTCCAACAAGAGAACAGCAGACAATAGTTACCAGAATAGCCCAGCATGCATTCATAACTGAGGTAAGAATAATGTTCATAACAGCTGCACTGAGAATAATCAGCATCAGTTTAAAGTTGACCTTGGCTGGAGGAACAATAATCGCGATGAACAGAGCATACAGGGCTACATTCATGGCATTTACCAGATCAACCGGCAGATAATCATTAGCAGTAACTCCGATTACAGCGCCTAAAATCCAAGAGGACCAGGAAGTCAGAACCAGTCCTGAAAAATAGGAAATCTTTACCAGCTCCTTCGGTGCGGTTGTAAAAATTGCAAAAGGCTCATCTGTAACACAATGAGCAAAGAAAGTTCTTGATAAATTGGAGAGCTTTTCAAATCTGGAGAATATACAGGTACTCATAATAAAGTATCTGAAGTTCAGTAAAAATAGACCTAATGCAATTGCAATAAGAGATGAATGCTCTTTTGCCATGGTAACAGCAAAAAACTGACCAGATCCGCTGTAACTCACAACGGACATAAGAATTGTTTCAAACTGGGTATATCCAGACTGCAGAGCCATAACTGCATAAGCAGTACCAACAGATATATATCCAAGACAAATTGGTAAAGAATGTCTGGCTCCCAACAGAAATAGTTGTTTATTATTCAATTTAGCTTCCACTTTTTGTTCATTATGCTCATTTAAGGTGCCATTATGCACCATTATAGACATTATGTATATTACAATTGATAAAGATCTTAAGTCTTTTTAATATGTATGTATGCAAGTTTATTTCAATAACAAATTTTGGATACACAATAATATATGGAAAATTTAGATATAGCAAAGTTTGGTGGAACTTCTGTAGGTAATTTTGAAGCAATGTCTTCAAGCTACAAGGTTGTCATCGGCAATAAAAAGTCACGTGTTGTTGTAGTCAGCGCATGTGCAGGTGTTACAAATCTTCTTGTAGAACTTGCATCGGGCAAATGCAGCGAAACAAGAATTGAAGAAATTATTACTAAACTTCGCGATATCCATGAAGATATTATTTCCCATTTGGACAATCAAGAGGAACTTAGGGAGTTCGTAGAAGGACACATTAAGGAGATCAGAGAACAGACTGCTCAGGCAGCAAAACAGACATCAGATCAGTTAACTGACAGTCTTGTTTCTCACGGTGAGTTAATGTCATCTTACCTGTTCGTCGCTCTATTCAAGCACTTCGGAACCGATGCAACATGGTTTGATGTTAGAGAGGTAATGAGAACTGATTCTAAGTTCAGCAGAGCAAAACCTCTAACTGATGATATCCGTGTGTTAACCCGTGACAAACTGATGCCTTTAATCAGTGACTCAACTGTTATCATCACCCAGGGCTTTATCGGCTCAAATATCATCGGTGAAACAACTACACTTGGAAGAGGCGGTTCAGATTACTCCGCTGCCCTACTGGGTGATGCTCTTGGTGTTGCCACTATCTCTATCTGGACTGATGTTCCAGGTGTATTTACCACCGATCCTCGTATTGTAAAAAATGCACGTCCTATTCCAGAGCTTACATATATTGAAGCTGCTGAAATGGCAAACTTTGGTGCTAAAGTTTTACATCCATCTACAATGCTGCCTGCTGTTGAGAAGAAGATCCCTATTTTCGTTGGTTCATCACGTGAACCTGAAAAAGGTGGTACCTGGGTTAGATATGAAACTACCTCTGAACCTAACTTCAGAGCCCTGGCATTAAGAAAGAATCAGACTCTGATCATTCTGTCTTCTCCTGTAATGGTTGGTGCAACAGGTTTCTTGGCAAATGTATTCGCAGTATTTGCAAAATACAATCATTCAATTGATTTAGTCTCAACCTCAGAAATATCAATTGCAGTAACTATTGACGGCGGAACCAGTACCTCAGGTTCTGCTCAGATTAGTGAAAACATGCTGAATGAATTACGTCAGTTCTGCCATGTAAAGGTTGAAACTGGCTTGCCACTTATTGCCATCATTGGCAATAAGATGTCAGAGAATGCAGGTGTTATCACCAAGGCTTTCGACTCAATCAAGTCATTCTCTGTAAGAATGATCTGCTACGGCGCATCTAAGCACAACCTGTGCTTCCTGCTTAAAGACGGCGATACCTCTGATGCCCTGATAGCACTACATGAGCAGTTATTAGAAGATTAAATTTTTCTGGCATAACTATTGCAAGGCTTTTCTCCACAAGAGAAAAGCTTTTTTTTATCCCAAATGTAAAGAAGTGGGATTCATTTGCCGTTAAATAATGAAGAGAGGGATTAACCTATAATTGTTTATAGGGAATACAGAGGTTAACAGTTATGGCATCAATGGTAACAAATGCAGGTACAGGTTCAGGAAATGATTTTGAATCAATCATTTCTGCTATGGTTTCATCAAGAAAACAGCTACTGAGTAAAAGAGTAACTGTAAAAAAAGCAGAGACCGAAATTGAACAGGATGGTGTAAAGAAACTTACATCAGCCTTAAAGTCGTTTAAATCAACCATTGATAATTCAAAGGGTATTGATGTATTAAATACCCATAAGATTTCTACCTCTCAGTCCTCTTCTTATACTGCATTTTCTATTACTGCTAAATCAGACTGCTCAAATACCAGTATGTCTGTTCAGGTTAACCAGTTGGCAAAGGCTGAATCCATCACTACAAAAATAAAAACAAATGACGAGAGTGGAGAAAAAGTTTTTAATAATTCCTTCTCTGCAGGAACCCTGACTATTAGTCTCGGTAAAGATGAAAATGAGAACGAGCGTAAGTTTGATATTGAGATATCTGAGGGCGATACTCTAGAGCTTATCCGCAGAAAAATCAATACCAGTGCAGAAAACACCTATGGTGTCAGCTGTAATGTTATCAAGACTTCAGATGGCTATTCTTTCTCCCTGGTTGCAGGCGAGACCGGTCAGAATTCACAGAATCTTTCTATTTCATTTTCAGGTTCTGAAGCATCAGAGGGACATGACAGCCTGTCTTTACTCGCATTTGATCACGATAGTAATGTAACAACAGATGAGAATGGCAAAAAAATTGCCTCAAAAGCTAATTGGACCTATTCTGATGGTCAAAATGCCATAATTACAGTAGATGGCAACGAGCTTACCTCAAAAACTAATGAATTTAAAGATCAGGTTGCAGGCGTTGAAATTGTTGCTCAGCGAGTATCAGAATCAGAAACAGAAAATGGTGTAACCGGACTTAAATCCTATCAGGTAGATATCACATCTGATATTGATGCCGCTGCAAACAAGATTCAGACTTTTGTAAACGCATATAACAGTCTGATTTCTACATTCAATACACTGACTGCAAGAAACACCTATACAAATGGAACCAACAACTACGATGGTGGAGATCTGGCAGGTGACTCACAGGTAAAGGGATTGCAGAACAGCCTGGTATCTTTGATTACCAAAGGTGATGTAGAGGTATCAGGAATGAACTACTTTACCTGTGGTCTTGAGTATAACAAGGACGGAACCCTTTCTCTGAATAAGGAAAAGTTCAGTAAGGCTCTTGAAGAAAACTCTACAGCTGTACAGAAACTATTCACCGACAGTGACGGTCTGATTGATAAGGTATCTGATGAAATTTATGAGTACACCAAGTTCGGTGGACTATTGTCTGATCGTGAGACTCAGCTGAAGTCACAGATGGATTACTGGACAGAGAAGGAAAACAGAAACAACGAGCTGCTTGAGCAGTATGAAGCAAACCTAAGAACCAAGTATGGTAATCTTGATTCGCTGATGGCAGGCTATCAGACCTCTTTATCCTACCTATCAAGTGTAATTTCAAGTGTAAGCACTTCGTCCAAGAGTTCTTAAGAAATTCCAAAAAGGATTTAATGGAGGCTTAGGCCTCCATTTTTTCTTTTCAATGCAGACTGCTTCTAACCTAATACTGATACAGGTAATATACCGGTAAATTGCTATTTAATTACAAATTAAAAAGGCACAGACTCATGTGAATCTGTGCCCTTCCATCTTCTACAGTGAATGTAAAAGACTTATGATCTCAAAATTATAGAGAATCCTTTGAACCTAAACGCTCAAATGCTTCCTGTAATCTCTCAACCATTGATTCCTGGCCCTTACGTAACCAAACACGTGGATCGTAGAACTTCTTGTTTGGAACGTCTGGATCGGTACCATCACCTAACTGGCCCTGTAGACGGTTCTCGTTCTGCTTGTAGAACTGTAGGATACCATCCCATGTTGCCCACTGAGTATCGGTATCGATGTTCATCTTGATAACACCGTATGATACTGACTCACGGATTTCCTGCTCAGATGAACCTGAACCACCGTGGAATACTAAGTTTAGAGGCTTCTCTGACTCAGTGTGGAACTTGTCGTGAACATATTTCTGAGAATCACGTAGAATGGTTGGCTTTAACTTAACGTTACCTGGCTTGTAAACACCGTGTACGTTACCGAAAGAAGCAGCAATAGTGAAGTTAGGAGAAATAGCTGATAACTTCTCGTATGCATATGCTACGTCTTCTGGCTGGGTGTATAGAGCTGACTCATCCTTACCTGAATTGTCAACACCGTCTTCCTCACCACCGGTGCAGCCTAACTCTAACTCAAGAGTCATGCCCATCTTTGACATACGCTCTAAGTATTTGCAGCAGATGTCAACGTTATCCTTTAAAGATTCCTCTGAAAGATCGATCATGTGAGATGAGAATAATGGCTCACCGTGCTCTTTGTAGTATTTCTCACCAGCATCTAGAAGACCGTCGATCCATGGTAATAACTTCTTAGCGCAGTGGTCAGTGTGAACTACAACAGGAACACCGTAGTACTCAGCAACATTACGTGCGTGTAGAGCACCAGAAATAGCACCCTTGATAGCAGCGAACTGAGGAATATCTGACTTCAGGCCCTTACCAGCGATGAACTGAGCACCACCGTTTGAGAACTGAACCATAACAGCTGAACGAGCCTTAGCACCAGCCTCGATAACAGCGTTGATTGAATCAGTACCAACACAGTTTACAGATGGGAATGCATAACCATTCTCACGTGCCAGCTTGAATAACTTCTGAAGATTCTCACCAGTTACAACACCTGGCTTGATAACGTCTAAAATCTTAGTCATAAGATTATTACCTTTGTAAAAAAAATAAGAAAAATTCTACAGACAAATGCCAGTCAAATAGACTGGCATTATCATGAAAAGCTATTATTCAGCAGCTCTCTTCTCAAGGATTTCAACAGCTGGTAACTTCTTGCCTTCAACGAACTCAAGGAAAGCACCGCCACCAGTTGAAATGTAAGAAATCTTGTCAGCAACATTGAACTTCTGGATTGCGTTGATGGTATCACCACCACCAGCAACTGAGAATGCAGCAGACTCAGCGATAGCCTGTGACATTGACTTGGTACCAGCAGCAAACTGCTCGAACTCGAATACGCCTACAGGACCGTTCCAAAGAATGGTCTTAGCCTCTTTGATAACCTTGTTGATGTTAGCCATGCTCTTAGGACCTAAGTCAAAGATCATATCGTCATCAGCGATATCCTTCAGATCCTTGGTAACAGCAGGTGTCTTCTCATCGAATTCCTTACCTACAACAACATCAACGAACTCAGGTAACTGAGTCTTTGAAGCTAATTCCTTAGCATTTGGAATTAAGTCTTCTTCGCATAGAGACTTACCAACCTTGTTGCCAGCAGCTGCGATAAAGGTATTAGCAATACCACCGCCAACGATTAACTGGTCACAAACCTTTGATAAGGTATCTAAAACGGTTAGCTTGGTTGAAACCTTTGAACCACCAACGATTGCTACCATTGGACGAGCTGGGTTATCCATAACCTTGCCAAGAGCCTCAAGCTCAGCAGCAAGTAGAGGACCAGCACATGCAACTGGAGCAAACTGAGCTACACCGTAGGTAGTAGCCTGTGCACGGTGAGCGGTACCGAAAGCATCCATTACGAATACGTCGCATAGAGCAGCGTACTTCTTAGACAGGTCTTCAGCGTTCTTCTTCTCGCCCTTGTTGAAACGGCAGTTCTCTAGAACAACTAGCTCGCCTTCTTTAACATCAACACCGTTTAAGTAATCTTTTTCTAAACGAACATTTACACCAGGAAGCTTAGTAGCGATGTAATCTGCAACAGGTTTTAGAGAGAATTCCTCAGCATAAACGCCCTCTTCAGGACGGCCTAAGTGAGAGATAACCATTACCTTAGCGCCCTGCTCTAGAGCCTTCTTGATTGTAGGTAATGTAGCCATAATACGTTTATCTGATTGAACCTTGCCGTCCTTTAAAGGTACATTAAGATCAGCACGGATTAGAACGCGCTTGCCTTTTAGGTCAAGGTCGGTCATCTTTTTAATTGCCATAGTTCGTTTTTCCTCGTATATAAATCGTCTTTGTTAGACTTTAAAACTAAGCTTTAACAGTCATAGATTTTAGCACATGTTTACAACATTTCAATTTTTAGAGCGTATTTTTGGCTATTTTGAAACAAATTTTCTTAAATTGTATATAAACGTTAACAAGATCACTTTTTTTATCGCATTTTCTTAGCCTTACGCTTCCGAAAACATTTAAAAAAATCTGCTCAAAGATGATCCTTTTCTTACCTGAAATTCATCCTTTATCATCGTTTTCGTTTTTTCAGGAAAAGAAAAATTGCATATGAGTTAATTGCTGATACAATCCACCTGCAGAAAATTATTGCTAAATACAAATAAGCTGGATTTATGTTTGTTCTGATTATTTTAATTTCATACTTTGCAATTCTTTATACCTACAGCTATTTTCATGGATCAAAAAACTCCAATGAAACTTTTTTCAGAGGAGATAGAAATTCGCCATGGTATCTTGTTGCCTTCGGTATGATCGGAGCCTCTTTATCAGGAATAACCTTCGTTTCTGTACCAGGTATGGTTATGTGGTCAGACATGACTTATCTTCAGACCTGTCTTGGCTATATTCTTGGATATTTTATTGTTGCCTTTGTTCTGCTGCCGATTTTCTACCGTAATAACCTGACCACCATTTACTCTTTTCTCAAAATCAGACTTGGTGAAACTTCCTACAAAACCGGAGCCTTATTTTTCCTGATTTCTAAACTCATAGGCGCTGCCGCAAGATTCTATGTAGTCTGCCTGATTTTAGACAGATTTGTCTTTAAGGAATTCAATATTCCGTTCTTTGTAACAGTTCCTTTTCTAATGACTCTAATCTGGCTGTATACCAGAAATGGAGGAATAAAAACGCTGGTACATACAGACGTAATTCAGACCTTTTTTATGCTGCTCTCACTAGGGGTTATTCTTTACGGTGTAATGGATGTTTTAGACTTCAGCCTTATGGATGCCTACAAGGAAGTTGTAGCAAGCAGTCATAGCAGAATCTTTGAGTTTTCTGATATCAAATCACCACAGAACTTCTTTAAGCAGTTTATCAGTGGTGCATTCATCGTAGTTGTTATGACAGGACTGGATCAGGACATGATGCAGAAGAACCTAACCTGTAAGACACTGCGTGAGGCAAAAAAAGATATGTGCACCTACGCCTTTGCCTTTACTCCTGTAAACATGCTGTTTATGGTTTTAGGTATTCTGCTTATCTGTGCTTTTAATACAAAGGGAATTTCAATTCCTGAAAAGTTTGACAGTCTGCTGATTGAAGCTATATCCAACGGTACCCTTGGAATAGGAGCAAAAATTTTCTTTGTAATCGGAATTGTATCAGCAGCCTTTTCAAGTGCCGACTCTTCTCTGACAGCCCTTACCACAACATACTGTGTAGATATAAAAGAGAAAAGTGATGATTTGGAATTGAGAAAATATACTCACACAATAATGGCGGTTCTTTTTTCATTTACTGTGCTGATTTTTAACTATTTCAATTCAACCAGTCTGATTGATGCCATCTTTATTCTCTGCGGTTATACCTACGGACCGCTGTTAGGATTATTTACATTTGCAATCTTTGGAAGAAGAACTGTTTCAGACAGACTTACCCCATACATAGCAATGTTCTCCCCTGTTGCCTGTTTTATTATTTCTCAGCTGACATTAAAGATATTTGGTTATAAATTTGGATATGAACTTCTGCTATTAAACGGCGCACTGACATTTGGCGGACTGTATTTATTCAGTACACAGAAAAAAAGCGTATCTGCAGAAGGTTAGGACTACAGTGATACGCCTCAAAAGATGAGAAAAAGAACTCTACTCTGAGATATTTCCTTTTTTAATATTGTCTTTAAGAATACGGTCGGTAAGTTCAAACAGAATCTCAGAACCTTCTTTGGTTCTGTTATGTCTGCCGTACACAAGATCAGCCTTAACCTTATGTTCTCTCCAGTCTGCTCCATTATTACTGTTATTTAGCATTAAAGGCTGGAGATTATCCATTGCCCTAGCAAACTTTCCCTCAGGGGTCTTTGCTTCCTCAAACTCATCAAAAAGAGCAATCAGCTCCTTCTTCTGATCCTCAGGTAACATGGAGAAAATACGCTCCTTTGCAGCATCTTCACGAGCCTTCTGAGATTCCTTGCTTTTAGGATCATACGCATAGGTATCACCGGCATCAATTTCAACAATATCGTGAATCAGACACATCATAAGAACTCTTGCAATATCCACCTTCTCATTTGCATGTTCTTTCAATAGGTAAGCCATAATAGCCATGTGCCAGGCATGCTCAGCATCATTCTCTCGGCGACCGTTACCTGATAAATGAGTCTGACGGAAAATATTCTTTTCCTTATCTATCTCTAAAGCAAATTCCATCTGCTTTTTAAGTCTTTCATTCATTATTCATTTCTCCTGTTGTATGGCTTTGCCTCTAACTGACAGATATAGGTAATTAGCTGATATATAAAACAAAAAATCCACCCACTATAATAAGGATGGATTTAAGGGATTTCTCGGATCAATTCCAAAGGAGCAAGAAACGATCCGAGAAAATTATTGAACTAAATGTTCAAATTCTTACTACTTGATTACCTTCTTTGCTGCTGCAACAACATTGTCAACAGTAAAGCCGTACTTCTCAAACAGCTGACCTGCAGGAGCAGAAGCACCATAGTGGTCAAGACATACTGTTGTGCCATCAAGACCAACATACTTGAACCAGGTGGTTGAGATAGCAGCTTCAACTGCAACACGGGCACGTACTGACTTAGGTAATACAGACTCTTTGTATTCCTCTGACTGACGGTCAAATACGTCAGTGCTTGGCATTGATACAACACGAGCCTTCTTGCCTTCAGCAGCTAGCTTCTCAGCTGCATG
This sequence comes from uncultured Succinivibrio sp., assembly GCF_902756765.1. Classification (NCBI taxonomy): domain Bacteria; kingdom Pseudomonadati; phylum Pseudomonadota; class Gammaproteobacteria; order Aeromonadales; family Succinivibrionaceae; genus Succinivibrio; species uncultured Succinivibrio sp. Next base: position 30,154 of record NZ_CACVSS010000049.1, read on the forward strand.
GTAAGCAAGAGCAACTTCTGAACCGGTAGCCATCAGGATTACATCAGGAGTACCATCACAATCCTTTAATACATAGCCACCGCGAGCAATGTTGTCAACCTGCTCTGATGAACGAGGCATCTGCTCTAGAGTCTGACGTGACAGAATAATTGCACTTGGGCCATCCTGACGCTCGATCATCTTAGTCCATGCTGCACCGGTTTCAACCATATCACAAGGACGCCACTCATCAAAGTTAGGAATTAAACGTAAGGTTGCAATCTGCTCGATAGGCTCATGGGTAGGACCATCTTCACCAACACCGATAGAATCGTGAGTGAATACGAACAGTGTAGGAATCTTCATCAGAGCTGACATACGTAAAGCATTCTTAGCGTAATCAGAGAAGATCAGGAAGGTACCGCCGTATGGACGGAAACCACCGTGGAGTAACATACCGTTCATAGCAGCACACATTGCGAACTCACGAACACCCCAATGGATGTAGTTACCGTTCAGCTCATGAGGCTGTACTGACTTTGAAGACTGATTGATAGTCAGATTTGATGGAGCTAAGTCAGCAGAACCACCAACTAATTCAGGAAGAACAGATCCAAAGAAGTTCAGAGCTATCTGACCTGCCTTACGGGTAGCAACCTTTGGATCCTCAGCCTTCTGGAGTGACTGAACCCAGTCCTTTGCCTTAGCAGCGAAGTCAACTGGAAGTTTACCAGACATACGACGCTCAAACTCTGAAGCTAACTCTGGGAACTGAGCCTTATATTTTGCGAATAGCTCATTCCAGTCAGACTCAAGCTTAGCCCCCTTTTCAGTAGCATCCCACTCTTTGTAGATTTCCTGAGGAATTTCAAATGGGCCATACTTCCAGCCTAAGGCTGCCTTGGTTGCAGCAATTTCTTCTTCACCTAAAGGAGCACCGTGAGAAGCAGAAGTACCAGCCTTCTTAGGAGAACCGAAACCAATAGTTGTAGGACAGATAATAATAGATGGACGCTTGGTATCGGCCTTGGCCTGCTCAATAGCAACACGAACCTGAGCACCGTCATTACCGTTGGCAACTTCAATTACCTGCCAGCCGTAACCTTCAAATCTCTTCTTGGTATCATCAGCAAACCAGCCCTTTACAGAACCATCGATAGAAATACCATTTGAATCATATAGAGCGATCAGCTTGCCTAAACCTAAAGTACCAGCTAAAGAGCATGCCTCATGAGAAATACCTTCCATTAAGCAGCCATCACCCATGAATACATAGGTATAGTGGTCAACAATATTCATTCCTTCACGGTTGAACTCGTTTGCAAGCATACGCTCAGCCATTGCCATACCAACAGCATTGCCGATACCCATACCCAGAGGACCAGTAGTAGTTTCAACACCAGGAACCTCACCGTATTCTGGGTGACCAGGAGTTTTTGAACCTAACTGACGGAAATTCTTAAGATCTTCAATTGACAGATCGTAGCCGGTTAGGTGAAGTAAAGAATAGATAAGCATTGAAGCGTGACCATTAGATAGAACAAAGCGGTCACGGTTTACGAATTTAGGATTCTTTGGATTGTGATTTAAAAAACCACGCCATAAAGCTTCAGCCATATCAGCCATACCCATAGGTGCGCCTGGGTGACCTGATTTAGCCTTCTGAACGCCATCCATGCTCAATGCACGAACTGCATTGGCAAGCTCTCTGTAATCTGCCATACAAACTCCTTGGACAAGATTTTCTATTTGTATTGTTTATTGTTAAGCGGCATTGTTATGCACTGCTGGATCTAACCGTCTGTTTAGTTTACTTGGTTTATACGTCAAGTCAAAACATTTTGAATTTAAAGAGGAATTTGTTATTTAATTGAACAGAACAAACCATCAAAACGATTAGATAAAATAGTGTTCCATATAAACCAATGCCGGATAAAAATCCGGCATCAGCGACGAATATTAACCGAATACTTTCTTGTAATCAGCCTGGAACTTAGCGATACCCTGATCTGTTAGAGGGTGCTTAATCATGGTCTGGATTACGCTGTATGGAACAGTAGCAATATCAGCACCAGCTAATGCACACTGCATAACGTGGATTGGGTTACGAACTGAAGCACAGATAATCTGAGCCTTGATGTCATTGATTGCGAACATCTCTGAAATAGTTCTGATTAAATCTAGACCATCCTCAGAAATATCATCTAGACGACCGATGAATGGAGAAACATAGGTAGCACCAGCACGAGCTGCTAACAGAGCCTGGTTTGCTGAGAAGATCAGAGTAACATTGGTCTTGATGCCTTCCTTTGCACACTGATGGCAAGCCTTTAAGCCTTCCTCAGTCATAGGGATCTTAACAACCATGTTAGGATGGATAGCTGCGATTTCACGAGCTTCCTTCATCATACCCTCAAAATCAAGGGTAGTTGGCTTAACTTCGCCTGAGATTGGGCCGTCAACAATTGAGGTAATCTCCTTGATAACCTCATTGAAATCTAAACCTTCTTTTGCGATTAGTGATGGATTGGTGGTTACACCGCAGATAACGCCTAAATCATTAGCCTTACGAATATCTTCTACGTGAGCTGTGTCTAGAAAAAAGCGCATGATAACTCCTTTATTTAATTAATTATTTTCTTGTTTAAGAATGACCTCTAAACATTTCTAAATTTTACTCTCTTTTCTTTCGTAAACGTTTGTATTTTTTCAAATGTGTGATGCAATTCATTATTTTTTTACTAGAGAGGTATGGTTTAAAGCGAATTGTCAAATCTCAAAATAGATACGAAAATAAATTGATTTTGAAAAAATTTACAATAACTAAAAAAAATATTAATCCCCTTTATTTAAAAAAAATTAATCCCATAATTAATTGATATTTTTATATTGTTATTTCAAATAGTTATATAATTATTTTTATAAACAAATTTTAAATTTTTTATATGTTTTTTACAAAAATTATAGAAATTATGTTTAAATAGACTATAATCAAAAAATATTGGTAAGGTTAAATTTAAGGAATAATATTCATGTCAAGATTATTTACCTCTGAGTCTGTATCAGAAGGACATCCAGACAAAATCTGTGACCAGGTATCTGACGCAATTCTTGATGCAATTCTAGAACAGGACAAATCAGCTCACGTTGCCTGTGAAACTCTTGTTAAAACAGGTCTTATTCTAGTTGCGGGTGAGATTACAACCACAGCTAATGTTGATTTTGAGGCTGTAGCACGTAAGACTGTATGCGATATTGGCTATAACAATTCTGAAGTTGGTTTCGATGGTCATTACTGCGCATTCCTGAATGCTTTAGGCAAACAGTCTCCTGATATCAATCAGGGTGTTAGCCGCACTCTTCCTGAGGATCAGGGTGCAGGAGATCAGGGTCTTATGTTCGGTTATGCAACCGATGAGACACCACAGTTTATGCCTGCAGCCATCACCTATGCTCATGAGCTGATGAAACTACAGGCAAAACTGAGAAAATACGGCACAATCTCATGGCTTCGCCCTGATGCTAAGAGTCAGGTTACTATCGCATATAAAGATGATGGTTCTATCGATTATGTTGATACCATCGTTCTTTCAACTCAGCATAACGAAGATGTTTCTCAGGAAACTGTTCACGAAGCTGTTTACGAAGAAATCATCAAGAAAGTTATCCCTGCAGAATATCTGAAAAAAGAAACCAAGATCTTCATCAATCCTACCGGAAGATTCGTTATCGGTGGTCCTGTAGGTGATGCAGGTGTTACCGGAAGAAAGATTATTGTTGACACATACGGTGGTGCAGCAAGACACGGTGGCGGAGCTTTCTCAGGAAAAGATCCATCAAAGGTTGACCGCTCAGCAGCTTACGCAGCAAGACACGTTGCCAAGAACATTGTTGCAGCTGGTTTAGCCCACAAGGCAGAAGTTCAGGTTTCATATGCAATCGGTGTTGCTCAGCCTGTTTCAATTGCTGTTAATACCTTTGGTACCGGCAAGATCGATGACAACAAGATTGCGGAGATCGTTCCTCACGTATTTGATTTAAGACCATACGGTCTGATCAAAGATCTAGACTTGATTCGTCCAATCTATCAGAAGACAGCAACCTACGGTCACTTCGGAAGAGATGGCTTTAGCTGGGAAGAGTTAGATAAGGTTGATGCTCTAAAGCAGTCACTATAACTGAAAAATACAGATATTTAGATCCTCAGATCCCAAAAGGATTCTGAGGATTTTTTATTGGTTTAAGCGTTTAGTTACAGTTGCAAAGATTCAGATCAACACATGACAGAAGTTTTTTAGTCTTTTCTGAGGAAATAGAATACCAGATAATATTGCCCTCTCGTTTCCCTTCAATAATTCCTGCTTCCTTCAAAATCTTCACATGCTGAGATACCAGAGCCTGGCTTATGTTAAGACGCTCTGACATTGTATTAACATTGCACTTTCCGTTTCGGTAAAGGCCACAGGCTATATTCAGTCTTATAGGGTGACCCAGGGCTGAAAAAATCTTTGTATATTCTTCTATATTTAATGTGTTCATGGCGCGAATGTTAACAGAAATATAATGAATTGACAATATAACAATATTGTAATATTCTAATATTGTTATATTTAAGGAGAATTTCATGAAAACATTGATTATTGGCGGTGGAGCTGCAGGAGCAAGCTGTGCAGCAAGACTGCGCAGAAATGATGAGAATGCAGAAATTACAGTTTTAGAACAGTCAGATGAAATATCTATAGCCAACTGCGGACTCCCTTATTACATAGGCAATGTAATCAACTCTGAAGAAACGATGCATGTTTCTGACGTAAACAAATTCAGAAACTGGTTCAATATCAATGTTCTTTTAAATACAAAAGCGGTGGCAATCGACAGAAACAGAAAAGTCGTAAAAACAGCAGACAATAAGGAATTTGGCTACGACAGACTTGTTATTGCCACAGGTGCATCCCCTTTTGTTCCTGACTTTGAGGGTATGAACAGGGATAAAACCTTTACCTTAAGAACACTCTCAGATGCCAACAGAATTAAGGCATACATCAGAAACAACCAGGTCTCCAGAGCGGTGGTTGTAGGAGCTGGTTTTATCGGTGTTGAGATGGCAGAGAATCTCTCAGAACTTGGTATCAGCACCACTATTGTGGAACTGTCTGAGCACATCATGCCTAACGTTGACATTGAGGTTGCAAAGGTTGCTCAGAATAAACTTAAAGAAAACGGTATAGAGATCATCTTAAATGACGGAGTTAAAGGCTTCTCTGAGGACAATGTCCTATTAAACTCAGGAAGGTCAGTTCCGTTCGACATCGTGGTCATGTCAATTGGAGTCAAACCTCAGATTGAACTTGCTAAAAGTGCAGGTCTAGAGGTTTCAAGAGGAATTATTGTCGACAGCACACTAAAAACCTCTGATGAAAATGTGTATGCGGCAGGAGATAACGTTGAAATTACCGACTTTGCGACAGGAACACGCGCTCTGATTCCTCTTGCCGGCCCAGCGAATCGTCAGGGAAGAATCATTGCAGATAACATCTGCGGTAAAAACGAAACCTATAAGAATACCCAGGGCTCCTCCGTTGTCAAAATCTTCAATCTGACTCTTGCAGCAGTTGGAGCTAACGAGACGAGATTAAAGAAACTTGAAATTCCTTATCTTAAGACCTTTATCTATGCTAATTCACATGCAGGTTACTATCCAGGAGCAAACCAGATCCTCTATAAGATGCTTTTCACAAAGGAAGGCAGAATACTTGGTCTACAG
>NZ_CACVSS010000050.1:0-14682 GCF_902756765.1 uncultured Succinivibrio sp.
TTATGCTCAAGACTGCGTCGCGGTTTTCTGTACTCATTTGCAAGAGAGATTGGTGCCAACAAGGTTGCCTTAGGACATCACAAGGATGACTGTTTATCAACCTTCTTCTTAAATCTGTTTTACTCCGGCATGATGAAGGCAATGCCTCCAATTCTGAGAAATGATAAGGATGATCTGACTGTAATCCGTCCTTTAATCTACTGTCGTGAAAGAGATCTCATCGCACTGTCAAAGGTAAAGAATTATCCTCTGTTACCTAAGGGCCTCTGCGGCTGGGGAGAAGATCAGACTCGAGCCAGCATGAATAGGATGATTAAGCAGTGGGATAAAGAATATCCAAAGCGTGCTGATATTGTCTTCAAGTCTTTAAAGAATGTTGCTCCATCTCATCTTCTGGATAGGGAACTTTTTGATTTTACAAAAATTTCCAATGGTCCAAAGGTGAAGTAAATCCTATCTTAAGTCTCTATATCTTTAAGAATCGATTTCACAAGCTATGACTTGTGGAATCGGTTTTTGTATTACACTCTGATTTCTCCTGTCTTATTAAGGTTTAAACCGGCAAAATAATCATAAAACCATCAACTTTCTTGTAATGTTTCTATATAATTTGTATTGAAACGTGTAAGGAATAACAAATGGCAAAGAAAAAAATCATCGTAGGAATGAGCACTTTATCTGAGATTAGAGATAAAGGTGGCATTTATGTAGATAAAACAAGGTTTATTGATTATCTAGAAAATAATGCTGGCACCAGTGTTCCTGTTTTCCTTCGTCCTCGACGTTTTGGAAAGAGTCTTACTGCAAGTGTGCTTCACAGTTACTATGATATTTCTGAAAAAGATCAGTTTGAAAAGAATTTCAAAGGTACTTGGATTTATGATCACAGAACTCCTCTTGCCAGTTCCTACTATGTCATTCATTTTGATTTTTCAAATGTTTCCTCAGACCCTGCACAGGTGAATAGAAGTTTCATAATCTCGGTTGCCGCCAGTATTTCAAACTTTACTGATAAATATCCAGAGCAGAGCCTTGCAAGAGAAGAGCTTGAGCCTTCTCTGTATAAAAATGCCACAGAACTTCTGACCAAATTTCTGACAAAATTTTCAGGTAATGTTGGTGCAGGTGAATATCTGTATGTAATTATTGATGAATATGATCACTTTGCAAATGAGATTCTTTCCAAAGATAAGGAAGCCTTTAAGGATATAACCTCAACAGCTGAAGGGCTTGAAGGTCTTATAAAGCAGTTTTATGCTCAGCTTAAAGCCTATTACCGTGGCAATCGTAATGGAGGAATAGACAGATTCTTTATTACTGGAGTGTCTTCAGTTTCCTTAGATTCAGTAACTTCAGGCTTTAATATAGCAACTAATATTGGTTCTGAGCTAGATTTTGGTTCTATGATTGGCTTTACCCATGATGAATTATCCGTGGTTATCGATGAATCTGTAGATTTTTCTCTGCTACCTAATAATATTACAAAGAGTCAGATAATACAGATTATGGAAGAGAATTTTGACGGTTATTCTTTTAATAGATATTCCAACGAGAAGCTGTTTAATTCAAATCTCTGTCTTGATTATTTAAGAAAGATGCTTTCAATAAAAACTCTTCCTGACTTAAATGAAATATCTCTGAATGATAATACTAGCAAGCTAAGAGGAATGCTGAATCTCTGTGAGGATTACGTCAGAGAAGAAATAGTCAGGGCAATGTTTAATAAAAGGCCTATTGTTACAGAACTCACTGACAAGATGAATCTGAACAGTACCAATTATTTTGATAAATCTCAGATTGTATCTCTACTTTATCACTTGGGGTATCTGACAATAGACACCGATGCTTCCAGAGAAGAAGGTGTTACAAGCTTTGTTATTCCCAATAAAGTCTATGAGAAACTTTTCCTAGACTACTGTCGTCTGTCTATGGGCTACAGTGCAGATGCCTACAAAGATTTATCTTCCATGTATGAAGAGTCTGCTGATATAACTCCTCTTATGGAAATAATAACAGAACAGATAGAGACCAAGCTTAATCCTCAGTCTTTAGGAAAATTTACTGAGATGGCACTGCAGCTGATATGTGACAGTATCATTAACAACAGTAGAAAGAGACAGCTTAACTCTTATATAGAATTTTATACAGGAAAAGGCTTTGCAGATGTATTTGTAAAGAATATCTATCCAAACGGGCACTATTTCCTGCTTGAACTTAAATACCTGCATAAAAAGGATGACAGCAAGTCTGCTGTAGAAGGAAAACTTGCCGAGGCTAGAGAGGAAATTGAAAGATACCTTGAGGGCACAGTACTCAAAGAAAAGGTTGGTAATCATCCTCTAGACTGCTATGCAATTGTTTTTGTTGGCTCAGTGTGCAGATTGTGTCAGAAAATTTGTTAAAAATTTATTTGATGAATACGGAGCAATAGAGCAAGGACCTCGCAGAGATAAGCTAACTGTTGAAATAAACTGTACCTAAGGAAAGATAACATTTTTAAATGGCGATGTAATCTTATCTGATGAAGTTGAGGGCGTTCTATGTAGAAGTTTTTATTTCCCAAAAGCAAAAGATTCCTCTTCAACAGCAGATATGCTGGCAACCGCTGAAATAAAAAGTACTTTAAAGGGCTTTTTCTCTTTAATACCTGAAAGTTGTAAGTGGATAAACAATCCTTATCTTGAAGAAAAAATAGATAACAAGATTTACCAGCATCAGTGTGCAGTAAAGCACGGATTCAAAGTACCACAAACACTAGTAACAAATAACGCTTCAAAAGTTAAAGAATTCTTCAAAAAAAATAACGGAAAAATCATCATTAAACAGCTTAGTGATATTTCTCTGATAGATGAGTCTCCTTATGTTAATAAGGATGGCATCAAAGATGTTGAATATAAAGGATTCTATACATCTGCAGTTACTTCATCAGATTTGAATAATCTTGAGGAATATTTTTGTCCTGGTTCAGCACCAGTACTTCTTCAGGAAAAATTAGAAAAGAAATCTGAACTTAGAGTTACGGTTGTTGGTGATAGATTGTTTTCCTACAGAATCTACTCTCAGGAAAATGACTTCTCCAAAGTGGACTTTAGACACGTTGATAATTTAAGAACCGAGAAATGTCAGCTTTCAGATGAGATTTCAACAAAACTCATAAAAATGATTAAAGTTTGGAATATATCTTTTGCTGCTGTCGATCTTGTTGAAACAGTATCAGAAGAACTTTTCTTCCTTGAGGCTAATGTTGCTGGAAACTGGCTATGGCTTGAAAAAGAACAGGACGGTTCAGAAATCGCCAAGGCCATTGCGGATTTGTTGACACAATAAATCTTGCAATATCTCTTATTACAAGTTTCTTCATTTTTTGAAGTTGTATACTATCTTTTTTTATCTGTTATTTTTATTGATGGGGCAAGAAGATCTCTTAATTTACTAGATAAAAGAGACATCGAGTCTATATATCTGATCACACACGACAGAAGAAAAGCTTATTTTTTGAGTTATTATAAAACAGTATTCAGAATTGAGTCCAAACTCACCTTATCATATCTTCTTTACTTGATATAATAAGTCTTATCACACTTGCTATCCAGTTTTATTGGCCAAATAAATTCAAAACAAATAATAAGGAATTTATTCCATGTCTGTTTACTCACATTCATTCACTGTAAAAAATTCAAACTACATTGAAGCTCTTGGTTACATGTGTACAGAGCAGATGAAGATCCCGCTTAATGATCCATTTGCAAAAGAGCAAGTGATTGTGATGAACTCTGGAATGAAATCCTATCTGCAACAGTTTATCGCCAGGCAGAACGGCATATGTTCCAACGTTTGCTTTGTTCAGTTATGGTCATTTACCTGGGATATCTACAGAAAAATTACCCCAGATCTTGGAGAGGTTCATTATTTCGATCACGATTATATTATCTGGACCTTATATCAGATGCTGCATGAGGAGCATTGTGCCGACTCAGTTGACGCGCTCGCATCAGTTAAGAATTATATTGCAGATGATGCGGATGGTACTAAAACCTATGAGCTATGTGTACAGATAGCAGATACCTTCGATCAGTATATGATGTATCGCAATGACTGGATCTTAATGTGGGATGCTATTGCTCAGTATCAGGGTGACAGGAACCTTTTAATTGAGGAGTGGCAAAAAGCAGTTACTCATCCTAAAGGCTCGGCTGCTAACAGAATGGGTAGAAATAATCTTCTTGCTAATGTGCTGGGAGATAATACCTGGCAGCCGGTATTGTGGACTATGCTCTTTAATCGAATTATCAAGGATCCTTCTAAAATTGAACCTTCATTTTACGACCGATCCATGGTTATCGAGGATCTTTGCGCAAAACTTAATTCTTTGGATGAAGAATCTGCTAGAAACGCCAATCTTCCACAGAGAGTCTTTTTATTTGGTGTGTCTTCACTTCAGCCTCAGGTAATCAGATTTCTTCGTGCTCTTGCCAAGCATGTCGACGTTAATGTAATGCTTTTAAATCCATGCCGTGAATATTGGGGAGACATCGACAGCCAGTGGAACAGAATTTTTAAGGATTTTAGGCAGGCCTTAAATGCTTTAAAACAGAAGCTAAAAAACAAGGATGTCTCTGGAGCTCTAAAGAAAAACATTAAAGGAAATGAGATTTCTGGTTTAAGTATCAGTGATTCCGATGCCATTTATAACGGAAAAGAACTTTCAACCGGTGAAGATTGCTACGATGAAGAGGGCGAGCTTGTAGAGGGAAATTCCTTACTTCTGGCATTAGGTAAGCAGGGCAAGGATAACCTTTCTCTAATGCTAGATTCTCACCCAGGTGAAGACAGACTTTATATAAGAACCAATGAGCTACTGCGTAATGCCTATGATAGTGTGCCTTTTAACCAGGAAATAAAAAGACTTTATGACAGTGCATCAGAACCTGTTGAGCCAAGCTTCGATAATCTTTTTATTGATCCTGTAAAGGCCGGTGGAGACAGCATGCTTCACCAGATTCAGTCGCAGATGCTGAATCTTGAGCAACCATCTCAGAGAGTAGTTATTTCTCCAGAAGATCATTCTTTAGAAATTCATTCTAGCTTTACTGAACAGCGAGAAGTTGAGTGTCTTAGAGATGCTTTATTAAGTCGATTTAAGGAAAGTATTGGCGAGGATGGACAGCCAACTTTAAAACCTCGAGACTGTCTGGTGATGATGCCTAAGATTGAGAAGTATGCTCCTTATATTGAGGCTGTATTCGGCTCTGTATCTCCTTCAGATAAAAACTATATTCCTTATGCCTTATCTGATAGAAGTTCCCGAGACAGCAGTCAGATTGCTGATGCAGTTTTAAAACTTCTGGATATTGGTGTTAAAAGAATAACCTTAAGTCTTATCATTGATCTGCTTACCGTTCCATCTATAGCTTCCCGTTACGGATTTTCAACGGATGATGTGGATACAATCAATGTCTGGTGTCAGGAAGCAAATATTCACTGGGGCCTTGATGAGGCTGATGCAAAAAAGGATTCTGGGGTAGATAATCTGCCATGGACCTTTGAGCAGGGCCTTTTCAGAATGGTTCAAGGTTATCTTATTGGGGATACTGTAGAAGGGCTTCCTGTTTATACCGAAATTGAAGGCTCTGATGCTCAGGTTCTAGGGCGCTTCTGTCTTTTTGTTGAGAATCTGAAACATTTGCGAGATGAGTTTATTCTTCCTGAAGAAAGCGTAGGTCGTAGCCTAGATAATGGTGAAGTAATCAAGAATCTTAAGGATTGGAGTGAAACTCTGGAAAAAGAGATTTTTCAGAAATTCTTTTATGATGTAAATGATTCTAAGTATCTTGAGTCTGACACCTACAAAGAATGCTGCGAAATCAAGCGTCTATGTGACGGTGTCAGTGAGGTTGTAGAAAGATTAAGAAAAGAAAACAAAGCTTCTGATCTTAAAATTGCTCTGCCAGTTTTCAGAAGCATGCTTATGGATAAGTTATCTAAATCAAACGAGGTTAACACCTTCAAGGGCAGCAAGGTGACCTTCTGCTCAATGATTCCGATGAGAGCTATTCCGTTTAAACATATCTTTATTCTGGGAATGGATGATATCAGTTTTCCAAGACAGGATACGATACCAGCCTTCAATCTTGTTGGAGTTAAAGGTCTCTTCAGACGAGGTGATCGTTCTAGAAGTATTGATGATCGCTACTGTTTTATGGAGGCAATCCTGTCTGCAAGAGAGTCATTGTACATATCTTATATCGGAAGAAGTCCTATAGATAACAAGGAGCGAAATCGTTCTACTGTTCTTGAGGATCTCTTTGATTACATCTGTGACGTTTTTACTGTCAAAGGCCTTGATGATGAGCTTTCCTCAGAGCAGAATGAGGTGAAGCTTGAGGAGGAAATCTCTCAGGCCTTAAAGAGAAGACTGATAAGACAGGATACCTTAACGTCCTTTAACAAAGACAACTATATATCAGATCCAGGTGATGATAGAACCTTAAGGCATATTCCTTCCTTTGATAAGAACAGTTATGTCGCTGATTTTTACAAGGCTCAAGGTCAAACAGGAAAAACTCGTGAGTATCTTGGTAACAAGGGAATTGGTTATTTCAAGGTTGAGCTGGAGGATAAGCTTACTCTTGGTGTTAATGAGATAAAAAAATGGTTCACAGAGCCTGCGGCAGCATTTTTGAAAAATAATCTTGAGATTCGACTTCCAGATGATGGTTCTTCGGTATTGTCTGATGACGAGTGTTTCTTCCTGGACAGATTCAGGCAAAACGGTCTGCTGCAGGAATTAGGCTCATATTCAATAGACAATAATATGGCTGAGGCTTACCTTCAGAATCTTTCTCAGAGTGGCTATCTGCCTTATGGAGTCCTGTCAGATGGCTTAAAGAAAAAGCTCCTTGAAGGAAATAATTTGCTCTTAAAATCTCTTTATGAGGTTGAAGGTGAAAGAGTCGGAACCGAAATGCCTTATCAAAGGACTTTCGATGTTGATTTGTCTGAATTTGCTGAGCCTTTAAATGAACCTTCCCTGAAGAACAGAAAATTTAAGGTTGAATTCAGCGGAACTGTAGTGTTCCCAAATACCCTGATTAACTATTACTCTGATGGTGACTATTCAGCAAACTTTGTGTTATCTGCGGTTTTAAATTCCTTTGCACTTCATTATGCAGGAGCTCCTTCAGTTGTAAATACCATCAGTAAAACTGGTGAAATCATCAGCTTTGATGTAAAAGCGTTAGAAGAGATAGACTGTATTGACCGTATTTTCTGCAATCTGCTCAAAATTGCAGTGCTGGCAATGTTAAGACCTCTTCCTGTTACATCGAAGCTTTTGACTGTATTAGGCAGTCACACTGATGAAGATAAATTCTTTGCGTATTCGCCTGAATCTAAATATCTGTACGGAAACTACGAAAGAGTATCTGAACATCTCCGTAAATTTGTTTATTCAGGACGAGATGAAGAAGATGCCTCTTCTGTTTTGGGGCCTCTAGCTCTTTATGACTGCTTGCGAAGATGTGCTTCAAATTTCAGAGAGAAATCTGATAAGACAGTTTCCAAGAAAACGGTAGCAACAGAATCATCAAATTAAGGTTAGAGGTGGAGATAAAAATGAATAACAATGAATTAAAAGTCGGTACCTTTAATCTTAGCCGTTCTTCTCTGATTGAGGCCAGTGCAGGAACCGGTAAGACTTATACCATTACTTATCTTGTTCTACGTCTGCTGCTAGGTTCCAGAGGTTTTGATGATAATCATCCTGATAGTCAGTTCAATTATGGATACACTGCAGGACCTTTAGAGCTAAAGAACATTCTGGTAGTTACCTTTACTAAGGCTGCAGCATCAGATCTTAAGGCCAGAATCCGTGAAAAAATTGTAACGGCACGCAGTGTTTTTGAGAAAGTTTCCAAAAAGGGAATAGAAATTCTGAACGCCCTTGATCTGGAAGAGCAGATGAAGTCTCTGGTCAGAGAAATGGTTCTGGTTAATGGTATTGAGGCCAGGGCCTGCGCTTTACTTCTATTGAATGCGGAACGCTCTATCGATGAAGCTCCTATCTGCACAATTCATTCTTTCTGTACCAGTGCTCTGCATAAGATTTATACCTTTGAAGCGGGGGAATCCTTTGGAGTTCAACTCTGTGAGGATATCTCAGAGCAGTCAATGGAAGCAAAGAACACTGTATGGCGTGAACTTTTCTATAAGGGGGATGAGAATTCCAAGAAGCTTGCAGCTCTCTTATCAGTAGATAGTGACGATAATATTTTCAATACTCTGAATTTATATCAGGATAAGCTTGAAAGGGTAAGAAATACCGATGAAAAAGAAGGTTACTTTGGTTACAACCTTTTAAACATAAAAGCACACTCCAGTGGGGACATCAGAAAAACCGTTGTTAAAGTTCTGGGTAATCTTGATGCTTATCTTTCTGATTTTCTCGTCTTTGCAGATAGAGTGAAGTCTATCTTTAACGAGTACGAAGTTATTACTGATAATGATGAACCTGGTTCCTTATTTACCAGAATCAAAGGTGCTGCTCCTAAATTCAAGAATTCTACAAAGGCTGGATATAAGCTATTAAGAGAGCTGTGTTCTATCAAGGATGATGAAGAGCGTAAGCTATGCTTTATTAGAGGCTCTTTCCCTGATGGAAACAACTTCAATTCTATCTCCAGAGTTACCGATCGCTCTAAGTATCCTGAGATTTTCAGAAATTCTGAAATGATTATCGAAATTGAAGAGCTTTATATGGAGATGGCATCTCTGCACAATAAGGTTGATGAGGTTAAATCTGAAATTCTGTTTGATATTGCAATCATGGCAGAGCAGAAACTTGATGAGATTTTAGAAAGAGATAATCTTGTTGGATTTGATGGTATTATCAGACGCCTTGATTATGTTTTAAACTACAAAGAAGGCTCCAAAGATACTCTTCCTGGGCTGATTAGATCTTCTTATCCTGTAGCTATGATTGATGAGTTTCAGGATACTGATCCGGTTCAGTTTTCGATTTTCTCAAAGCTGTACCTTAATGAGAATGCTAAAAAAACAGGAGCCTGCTGTTACTTGATAGGTGATCCCAAGCAGTCTATCTACGGTTTCAGAAAAGCAGATATTCACTCTTATCTTAAAGCACGCAGCCTTATTGAAACATTATATGGTAATGACTCTATTTATACTTTATCAACCAATTTCCGTTCCCAGGAACAGATTGTAGAAGGTGTAAACGGTATATTTTCATTAAGAACTGACCCTTTCTTTTTTGAAGAGAACTCTAAGGATAACATTGAGTTTAATAAGGTAAATGCAAAGATAAAAACTCTAGGTAATTCTGGTAAGTGCAGTTTCAGATTCTGTAATGAACCAAGTCCTTCAGATAATTTCTCTGCAGCAAGTAATTATGTTGATTTTATTCCAAAAGAGGATGTCTACAATGAATATCCTGAATCTGCAGGAAAAACGGGAATTAAATCTGTTTGTAAGGATTTTATTGCCAGAAAGCTGGCTTATGCAGTAAAAATCTGTTTGTCTCATGGTCTGTTAGACAGTGTTAGTGGCGATAAAATTACTTCTCGTGCTGTTAAATCTTCAGATATAGCTATTCTGGTCCGAAGTGGAACAGAGGCTAAGCTTATACAGGCGGCCCTGAAAGAAAAAGGTATTTCAAGTGTTTATTATTCAGACAGCTCAAAGGTTTTTGATGAGGAAAGTTCTGATAATTCAATCGCAGAATATGAGCTTATCCTGTATCTGATTGAGGCTATGGAGGATTATCCTAACCGAGGAAAGGTCAGAAGATTACTTTTAAGTCAGCTTTGTTCTGCTTCCACTCTTGATTCCTTGGATTCCCAGTCAGATTCACTGGAACTTGAGGTTGCTCTTTTAAAAGAATGCCGCGAGATCTGGGAGAAAAACGGCTTCTTTCCAGCCTTCTCAAAATGGGCAAATGATGAAAGACATCAGTGTCTAAAGAATAATCTGAGTTTTACAGGTGGCGAGCGTATGGTCACCAACCTGTGGCATCTTGCTGAACTGCTTCAGTCTGCTCGAACTCATGAGCAGGGCATTCAGGCTCAGAAACGCTGGTATACGGAATTAAGAAGCAATCCGTCAGCTCTCTCTGATTCAGATATGTTTAGCAAGCGTCTTGAATCTGAGGCTTCACAGGTCGCAATTTACACAATCTTTAAGTCTAAAGGTCTGGAGTTCCCTCTAGTATTCATGCCATATCTGTGGACTGATATGAGGGCTGTTACTCAGAATGATGCTTTTTATTACGACGAGAAAAAGGAAAAGCTTTATTTTGATATCTTAGGTACTGAGGCAACATTAAACCAGAAAAAAACAAGTGATCTGCAGGAGGATGCCCGTCTTTTATATGTAGCGCTGACACGTGCCTGCGCAGCAAACTTTATGTATATTGCACAGATTTCTGAAAAAAATCCAAATTCTCTTATAAGCGAGTTTACAAAATCTGAACAAAATGAAAAGACTGCATTTTCTGAGGCTCAATCTCTTTTAGCGGGGCCGATAACAGATGTTCTCTTGAAGAATAAAAAGCCAGAAGATGCAGAGAATGCTGTAGTGAAGAATCCTTTTAGAGTGGTAAATGACGATTTTTATAAGACTGTTGAATCTTCTGCTCCTGTTCAGAACGATGCGGTATCCGAGCTGCAGATCGCAGGACCATCTGAATTTGATGAGAGTTTTTCTGGAATCAGACAGGATTACAGAATTTCGTCCTACAGTGGAATTGTTGCCAGAAGCGAGGATGGAGGTCCATCTTCTTCAGGTCAGAATGAAGATATTCCTAAAGAGAATTTTACCCGTTTTAACTTTCCTAAAAGTGCAATTGCCGGTACCTATCTGCACAGTCTGATGGAGTATTGTGATTTTTCTAATTCATTAAATGATGCCACCAGATTGGAGTGTATTAAAAAAGCAGAGCTGACAAATGAAGCCGGTATTCTTAAACGCTGGACTGCATATAGTATGAAAGGTCTTTCTGACGAAGAAATTATAAAGCTTAAAACGGATGTGTTAAGTGAATGGCTTTCTGATGTAGTTCAGTCAAAACTTCCTTGTGGAGATTCAAAAACAGTAAGACTGTGTGACCTTGAAAAAGGTGACTGGCTATGTGAGCTGGAATTCCTGTTTCCATCAGATAAATTTACTTCAGACAAACTTGAAGCTCTTCGTCATAAGAATGCAGCTGTGTTTGCACAAGAAAAAGGGATAACTCTGGATAATATAAACTTCTCACTTGCTCAAAGTGAGCTTTCAGGGTTTGTTAAGGGCTTTATCGATCTGGCCATTAAGGTTGGTGATGGTTCTGATGCCAAGTTCTATGTAATCGACTACAAGAGTAATTTCATTGGATCATCAGTCCCAGCTTACTCATATGAAGCTGTTGCTCGTAATATGCTTGAGCACTGCTACGATGTTCAGTATCTGTTCTATTCTCTGGCAATGCACCGATTCCTTAAGACAAGAATAGAGAACTATTCCTATGAGAAAAATTTTGGCGGAATTATTTATCTTTATCTTCGTGGAATGGAACCTGACAGTTCTAATTCAATCATATATACCAAGCCAAAACAGGAAATTATAGAAGAGCTAAGCTCAATCTTCAGTGAGTAATCAGACGGAATTAAGAGAGTTGAAAAATGAGTAATATTGAAAAGTTATCTGATTTATTAGAAGAGTATTCAGAGCTTAAAAATCCTCTTTTAGATGCAGTTTTAAAAACACTGTCTCTTATGCATAAGGATCCTTTGCCTTTGGCTTTAGGATTTATGCTGACTGAACTTCTGTATAAGCAGAATTTAGGTGATACCTGTATTAAAGCTGATGCTCAAAGTATAAACAGCTTCTATCAGAACCTCTTTTTTCAGAAAAGAGAACGTTCAGCTTATTCCGATTTACAACCATCAGCTTCTGAAATATTCTGTCCGCTTATAAGCGACTCTGATATTGCTTCGGTATTTGAGGGATGTTCCGATCTGATTGGAACAGATAAAGCCTCAAATAAACCTCTGATCTTTGATTTAGGAAGACTATATATTCGTCGTAATTTCTGTTATGAAACTAAGATTGCTGATTTCATAAAAAAAGCTTCTAAGGAAAAAACTGAACAGAATCTTGGTGAAGATGAAAAGAACTCTGTTAAGTTGTTATTAGATGTGCTCTTTGAAAGATCCGATGCTGATCCTAGCAAGAATCAGGAATTTGATATGCAGAAGATCGCTGCAGCCATGGCGGCGGTTTCTCATTTCTGTATTATCACTGGTGGACCGGGTACGGGTAAAACCACTACTGTGGCAAAGCTGTTACTTCTGTTACAGAAAATCAATCCTTCAAAGAACAACATTCTGCTGTGTGCGCCTACAGGAAAGGCTGCAGGTCGTATGACCGAATCAATTAAATCTCAGTTTAAAGAGGAAGATAATCCAAAAGTTGGATATTTGTCTTACAGTTTTCCAAAGCTGTTTTCTGATAAAAACGAGCGTGAAGAGATCAAAAACAGGATATGTAAAACAGCTGTAACCGTGGATAAGCTTTTAGGTTCAATTCCTCATAAATCCCATAAGATTCGTAATGCCGACAATAAAATAGATTGTGACATACTCATTGTAGATGAAGTCTCGATGGTTGATGCGGCTAACTTTGCCAAACTCTGTGATGCTATCCGTGACGATACTAAGGTCATCATGCTTGGCGATAAGGATCAGCTGGCATCAGTTGAGGCTGGTTCTGTTCTGAACGATCTGTGTAACGATTTATCTGATTCATCACGAGTCCTTGATGGGGAAAAACTCTCTCTTATCTCTGCTTTAAGCGGTTACAGTGTTGATCAACTAAAAACTACTGATATTACGGATAATGCTGTACAGCTGAATTTCAGTTATCGTTTTGCAAAATTTGCAGGTATTGGTGCTATTGCAAAGGCAGTCAATGATGGATATAGAGAAAGGGATGATAAGCGTTTTGAAGAGTTACTTGATGAGCCTTTTGTACAGCATAAAGATCATGTTGAACTTTTAGAAATTAAAGATTCCAAAAAATGGAGTGAGAGAAATGCTGCTCTTGAGTCTACCTGTTCTGTTATTGCAAAAGGTTATGATGATTTCTGGAATGAATTAGTAAAGTCACACAATGAAGAAGGTTCCTTTACTGGTATTACTGAGGTACAGGCAAAAGAAATATTTAAAAATCTTGATAAATACAGAATTCTTTGCTCAAATCGTGAAGGATTATATGGAATTAAAAGCATAAATGAGCTCATAGAGAAAGCAGCTAAAGATAATCTAAAAACGCTGAATGCGAAAGCCTCTGCTGTTGATTCTGAATGGTTTATTGGTAAAGTAATTCTTGTAACCAAGAATAATTATGCCTTAAAAATCTCCAATGGCGATGTCGGATTTGTGGCTGCCGAAAAAAACAGAGACGGTTCAGCTGGTCCATTGAAGGTCTGGTTTGGAGATGAAAACTCTGTATTTAATGTAAGTCCTGTTTTTCTTACTGAGTATGAAAGTGGATATGCCATGACAATTCATAAGTCACAGGGCAGTGAGTATGAAAAGGTCTGTATGCTCCTTTCAACTGAGTTAAATCCAGTAATGACTAAAGAACTTGTTTATACAGGTATTACACGAGCAAAAGAGCATGTAAGTATCTACTCTGACAAACAAGTTTTTCTTGATGCCTGCAGAAGAAGAGTTTCTCGAGAAAGTGGATTGATGGAAAGAATCTAATTATTTGAATCATAGAATAATAATCAATTATTCTCTTTCGGATAAATATGATTAAAGCTATAGTTTGGCAACATGATACTAGGTCAAATCTGTTGCCCTCTGCTCTCTCTGCTCTCGACAAGTTAGTTGATAACAGGGCTAATCTTTGAATTTTTCGATTTAATCTGGTCAAAATTAAATTTGAGTTTATTTTTTGGTGGCTAATAACAGTTTCGATAAATCTATAAATTGTTTATAAAGTCTACAAAAATTTTGTAGACTTTTATTTTCTCTGCTTTATTTGATTTTCTGCAGGAGGTAAAATGAACGGTCTAGTAAATTACTAAAAGAAGCAGCAGAATCTGACAGGTAACAGAAAAGAATGATTGTAGGACAGGTTATTGAGCTTAAGGCAAACAATAAGTTTTTTACTTATTGTCGTAAGGCCTTTGGTGTAAGACGATTTTCCTACAACTGGGCTGTAGCGAAGTTTAAAAAGGACTATGTTGCACACTGTGCTGCCATGGACAGGTATACCAGAGAGCTTGCTGAATACAAGAAATCACCTCTTCAGTCTACAGTTGTTCCTGTTAAACCCAAACTACCATCCTGGCAGGATTACAAGAAAGAATTCAATGCCATCCGTCTGGAAAAATATCCATTCACATACGAAGTAATCAAGTATGCATCACAGCAGGCTTTCGTAAACTTCGGAAGAGCTGTATCTGATTACTTTGAAAATGTCAAAAAAAGAAAGAAATCCAAAGTAAAGACTAATAGCAAAAAACGAAAAGCATTCTTTCCAAAGTTCAAAAAGAAGAGTTATCAGCATGGCTCTTTCTACATCGGTGGAGACCAGGTAAAGATTGTTACAGGCAAAGCCTGTTCAAAGAAACTTGAAAATCACAGTACTAAACAATACATGAATATACCAAATTTTGGG
>NZ_CACVSS010000051.1:0-14247 GCF_902756765.1 uncultured Succinivibrio sp.
TTGTTTTGTGGTGAAATTAAATTTACAGAGCTCCCTCTCTTTTGTCAATTAATTGCTTATTTATCAGTCTGTTAATAAGCAGATTCCCCACAAAAGCGCCAAAATGCACAATTCATAGTGAAATTCCACGTTAAAACTTCAGAATCAGAAATTTTTGCATCCGCATATATATGCGATTTCAGGAATACATAGAATACAGATTTTTAAAGAACTAAAATGCGATGTTATACAAACCGCATTTTTATAAGGTTTTAGCCTAATTTCTTAAGATCTTAGGCATTTTTTTTTATTTAAAAATCAAATAGATCTATCGACAGTTTTTTCCCTAAAAAAAATTTTTTTGGCAGGAAGTTGCTACCGTCTACTATACTTTTTTATGAGCTACTGAAATTTTTATTGGCTTTTTGGCGTTGTTTTTTGCCTATTACACAGATGATTATTTTTTTGTGGATGATAGCTAATTGTCCGGTAGATATTGTCTTTTGATCTGAGGTTTATCGGTGTAAGTCTAAAGGTATTAGTCTATGATTCAAAGAACATATCACTTTACTTGTTTTGCAGAACTTGAAGGTATTGCCAAAAAGATACATGAAGACAAGAATTACCAGGAAGCCTCAGGAGTTCTGGTACAAATTTATAATCCACGCCCTGACATTGAAGAAGTTCTTTTAGTAAGGTCTTTAAATCAATATTTTCCTCATGCCTGCATTACAGGAATGACATCTATTGATATTGCCGAAAAAGACGAGGTTATCAGTGAACTGCCTCTAGAGATTTCATTTATTTTTTTTCAGAATACCAAATTAACGCAGTTTGAATTTGATTTAAGTGACTCCACATCTTTTGAATCAGGGCGAAGCCTGAATGAAAAATTAGAGGCATTTTCTAATTTGAAGTGTCTTCTAATTTGTTATGCAGCGAAATCTAGTTCAATTAATACATTCATTCATGAATTTCATCACTGTAATATTCCAATTTTCGGTGCAAAAGCCGGCTACAACATTTCAAAGAAAAATCTCGCACATGTATACGGCAGTAAGGTGTATTCCCAGGGAATTGTGGTTGTCGCATTTTCAGGAGAGTCTTTATCCGTTTATATGGATTGCAATCTTGGATGGCAACCGATTGGTATTGATATGGTGGTTACCAAGGTAGACGGTAACAGTATAGTAGAAGAGATTGATAATGAGCCTGCTGTTAATATTTATTCAAAATACTTAAGAGTGGATCCTAACCAGTATTTTTTAAAAAATGTCTGCGAGTTTCCGTTAGT
Source organism: uncultured Succinivibrio sp. (assembly GCF_902756765.1). Taxonomy (NCBI): domain Bacteria; kingdom Pseudomonadati; phylum Pseudomonadota; class Gammaproteobacteria; order Aeromonadales; family Succinivibrionaceae; genus Succinivibrio; species uncultured Succinivibrio sp. The sequence continues at coordinate 1,274 of NZ_CACVSS010000051.1, forward strand.
TTTCAATCGAAAAAACTTTAGTGTTGCCCGTGTTCCTATTTCTTATGATGAAAAAGGTGGTCTGGTATTTAGTTCTGATATTCATTTAAATGACAAATTCCGTCTGTCTTATGCTAGCAAAGAAAATATTTATGCTGTCTCTAGGCAATCTGCATTAGAATTATCGGCTTTTCATCCAGATGCGGTATTTCTTTTTGCATGTGGAAACATTATGCAGTTTTTACAAGAAAACTTCGAAACGGAAGTTGGCATCTATAAAAAATATGTAAAAGATTTATCTGTAGCCACAGTCTCTGCGGAATTATTTATTACCCATGATGGCAATGGCTGTGATCTGAACAGTACACTGGTTGTTATTGGTTTAAAGGAAAATGGGGATTATCAAAACACGGTCATAACTAACCATGGTCCGGATTCTGTATCTTCAGAATTCTGTACTTTAGGAGAAATACCTTTTATAGAACGAATCTTAACTTTTCTTGAAAGGACTTCTCAGGAATTGAATGTAAGAAATCTTGAACTCAAGAAAATAGCATTCACAGACCAATTGACAAAGATATATAACCGCAGGCAACTTGAAGGAGCATTAGAAAATGTCCTGACTTATAGCCAAGAAGGTAGATCCTATGGGATTTTGTTTATAGATATCGACCATTTTAAAAATATAAACGATACCTATGGGCATGATATAGGCGATATGGTGCTGGTAGAGGTAGTAAATCAAATTCGCAGCCTCATGGAAGATGATCATATTTTTGGACGATGGGGAGGGGAGGAATTTATTTATCTCGTGCCTGATGTTGATGAAAAATCACTCGGGAATTTCGGTGAAAAAGTTCGAAAAATAATTGAAAATAAAAAATTCTCGACTGTCAATCATATTACGGTCAGTGTGGGAGTAACTCTTGTTAATTCAGAGGAAGCTCCTGCATCTCTTTTAAAACGTGCAGATCAAGCTGTTTATGAAGCTAAAGAATCAGGTCGTAATAAAGTGGTGCTGTATTGAATCTGAGTGTTAATAACCTACGCGGCAAGAAAAAACACGGTGTCTAGGATTGTCAATTGATTCTATATTTCTAGTAACTGTCAGTCTAAAGCAATTGACGCATTCGTCAATTGCCTTAGTTCGACCAGTTACAGCAAAGAATCTTATATGAAGAACTGTATTTAATGAGAAAAAAAATGAATTCAATCTCCTTTGTATCGGTTTTGTAAGAGTAATCGGCTGAATTAGTTCAAAAAAAAGACAGCCATAAGGCTGCCTTTTTAAACATATAATCTTCTACCACTTAGGTTTCTGTAGTGCGCTCTTGTACAGAGTTTCGTACTGAGCACAGCTGTCAGACCAGTTGAAGCGAACCTTCATGGCATTCATCTTGATACGTCGCATCTCTGTATTATTTTCTAGATACAGAATCAGAGTTCTTCTTAAGCAGGAAAGTAATTCCTCAGAGTTAGGATCCTTGAAGATAAATCCTGTTCCGTTCTCTGGATCAGCATCATAATCCACAACAGTATCCTGTAGACCACCGACCGCACGCACGATTGGCAGTGTGCCGTAAGCCAGAGAGTAAATCTGGTTCAGACCGCAAGGCTCGAAGATTGATGGCATCAGGAAGAAATCTGAAGCTGCTTCAATCTGATGAGCAAGCATATTGTCATAAACAGACTTGAACACCATCTTGCCCGGATGTCTTGCTGCAATCTCTTCCATCTGCTTCTGCAGGGCAGGATCACCGGTTCCTTCAATAACTACCTGAACCTTGTGCAGAAGGAATCTGTCAAGGATTGGCAGAAGCAGGCCGATACCTTTCTGATCTGTCAGACGGGCAACCATACCGTACATCGGAGTATCGCCCATCTCAAAGCCAAGTTTACGCTGAAGCAGATACTTTCCTAAGATCTTCTGATCCAAGGTGTTTACATCGTAGCGAATTCTCAGCAGCTGATCGGTTGCAGGATCCCAGTCAGAGTAATCACAACCATTGATGATACCTGACAGATCCATCTGACGGTCTATAAAGTTCTGGGTCATACCGTGACCGCCGATATATGAGGTTAATTCCTTTGCATAACCAGGAGAAACGGTATTAATCTTATCAGCGTAGAATACACCACACTTCAGATAATTGATAAATGACCCCTGTGAAACCTTGTCATTATAGATGCCGCTGATTTCTGGAAGATAAGAAATCTGAGATCTGTCAAATACACCCTGGAAAGCTCCATTGTGAATAGTGATTACTGAACGAGACTTCTCAAAGAAAGGATCATTTGCATATTTGATACGCAGCAACATTGGTGCAAGACCGGTATGCCAGTCGTTGCAGTGCAGAATATCAAACTTAAAACCGATAATTCGTGCGGTTTCGATTGCGGCTGCAGAAAAGAATGCATAGCGGAAACCATTGTCGCCATAAGCTTCATTGTTGTCGCCATACATTGATGTTCTGTCAAAATACTGTGGACAGTCGATTAGCAGAACCTCAACCTTTGAGTTGAGGAGCACTTTTCTGACTTTGTAGGGAATATGCAACTTAACGTCTGGATGAGACTGGTTAAGCACACCTTCTGCAATAATTGGTAAATCCTGCCAGCCCTTGATTATGGAGTAGCAAGGAAGCACAACCTTTACATCGTGACCTCTTGACTGCAGTTCCAAAGGAAGGGCCTTTGCCACATCAGCAAGGCCTCCAGATTTAACAATATCTGCAACTTCAGATGATAATAATAATACTTTCACAGATATCCCCTATATGTCTATTTTTATTGATCCGGATCACTAATATCCTAATCTTAATCCTTTACCTACGACTATTATGCCATTATCTGAGATATTTATCTTGCCTTTTTTGTATTGTGCAGCAAGTTTCTTATCTTCTTCAAGATCATAGCCAATGGTAAAGCCTGGGGCGATTTCTACATATCTGTCAAGAATAACGTTTTTAACTCTTGCACCCTTGCCAATAGTGTTATCTCCGATCAATACGCAGCCTTCTACGTTTGCACCGTCGTTAGCTGTACATCTGAATCCTAATACTGATTTGTTGATTGTTGCCCCGTTAATTTCACATCCAGCAGAAATCAGAGACATTGAAACGTGAGACTCGTTGTCATCGGTATCAACGAAGTTTGCTGGTGGTAGAGGAGGATAGTATGTGTGTAATGCCCACTTAGGGTTGTGCAGGTTGAACTTAGCATAGTTGCCAAGAAGATCCATATGAGCTTCCCAGAAACTGTCAACACTTCCTACGTCTCTCCAGTATGCAGAGTCTGCTTCACCAGCGATCTTAGCTGAGCTGAAGTCGTATACGAATACCTTTCCACGAGGGAACAGCTTAGGAATAATATCCTTACCGAAGTCGTGGCTTGACTTGCTGTCCTGCTGATCTTCAACAAGTTCCTTGATCAGAACGTCTGCCTTGAAGATGTAGTTACCCATAGATACTAATGAGTAGCCTGGCTCGGAAGGGATCTCCTTAGGATGTGCTGGCTTCTCTTCGAAACCGATCATGCAGCCGTTGTTGTCAACTTCGATTACACCGAACTTGCCTGCAACATCTTCTGACTTCATCTTGATTGCTGCAACGGTTAGCTCTGCTTCTTTGCTGTTGTGGTAATGTAGCATCTGACGAACATCCATCTTGTAGATGTTATCTGAACCGAATACGCAAACATGATCTGGGAACTGATCTCGAATGAAGGTCAGGTTCTGATAGATAGCATCTGCAGTACCCTGATACCATTCCTTAGACACACGCATCTGTGCAGGAAGAGAATCAATGAAGGCTCCTGGAATGCCGCTTACCTGCCAGCCATTCTTAAGATGCATCATTAGAGACTGTGATTTGTACTGAGTGATAACAAAGATCTTAAGAATACCTGAGTTAACGAAATTGTTTAGAACGAAATCGATCAGACGATAGCTTCCACCAAATGGAACTGCTGGTTTTGATCTGCTTTCGGTCAATGGCATTAAGCGAGTACCCTCACCGCCTGCCAGAATCATAGCTAATACTCCTGACATAGGAATTCCCCCGTAAAAAATTTGTTTTATTAAAATGATAGTTTCACTGAGATTAGTATAGATTAATTTTGAATCTGATTTTTTTAAGTGCTTCAAACTTGTGATTTACTAAGGGGCTTTGAGCGATTTTGTTTAATAAACTTAAAGTTAAAATTTGAGCTGTGATGCAATAATGTTTTGTAATTTATTCTCCATATTCTTGATGTGTAAATAATTTTCAAAATGATGAAAAAATTTTGATCTTGGCGAAATTTTTGAAAAAATGTTAAAAAAATATTTAATTAGTAATTTTTCCTAGTAAAGAAAATCTCTTTGTAAATTCAGAAAATTCTCCTAAATTGACCTGTAGTTCTAGGTTTAATCAGCAAATGTTAATTTTGCACATACAAATATTTGCACTAAAAAATAATCAAGTGGTCAATTCTTCTGATTTTTATGTGGTACTGATCTTGCATCCGAAATTTTTATCTATTTTTTAACGGAAAAACTACAGCATAAACAGGAGGGGAGTTATATGAATTTTAGATATATTCTGATAATTCCGTTTTTCTTTATAAGTTCAGCGGTACTGGCTGAGGAGCCATACGTTAATGATATGTCTGCCGGTACTTCCATATCCGGACCAACTGATGAGCAGGAGGCTATGTTTTCTCCATCCTCTGCATTTGAAGGCTATGTCAACAATTATGTCAGTTCGGCAATGAGCAAGGAGCTTGTTAAGAACGAAAAGAATATTAGAGGGCTTTCTGCTCAGGTTGCCAAGCTCAAGGCAGATATTGCCGCATCCAACAGGCAGTTTGATGCTAATCTGAAAAAACAGCGTGATGATCTGCAGCGCTGTGTCAATATCTTGTCAGAATTCAAAAAGAATATAGATACAAATTATCTCTATATTAAAGGAATAAAGAATGAACTGCTGAAGATGGGTGTAAGTATTGAGGACAGTCAGAAAAATATTTCCCAGACTTCATCAGATCTTCAGAGCAAAATTGACAATAACCGCAGTGAGTTCAATCTTCTGTCTGAACAGATTGACGGTAAAGTTAGCAAGCGTCTAGAGGATTCATCTGCCTTTGAGAGTAAGGTTTACGGCTACACTTCTCTGGCTGTTATCCTGATTGTCCTCTGTGTTCTGGGGGTAATTGCTTCGATTGTCTGCTGTGCAATGCTGCTAAAGAAACTTCTTGCGGTACAGGAGAAGTGCAGAAAACTTGAAGAAAATCTCAGCCACTCGCATCAGAAGGTATCTATTCCTATGTCTGCACTAAAAGATACTCAGATAGAAGCTCCAGCTCGGGACCATAGCTTAATGCTCAAGCTTGCAGATGATGTCGCTATTATGGAAACCAATCTAAGTGGTTTGAATAAGGATCAGGAAGGTTACGTAAAGCTTAAACAGTCTATTGATTCATTGAAGAAGACAGCATCAGACAGCGGTTATGAATTCATAGGGTACATAGGTCAGGAATATCGCCCAAATATGCCTTGTGACGCAGATTTTATTCATGATGAATCAATAGAACAGGGCAAATCTGTCATAAGTGCTATGATAAAGATGCAGGTGAATTATCAGGGGCAGATGATTCAGAAGCCTCGTTTCGTAGTAAGACAGAATTTAGGCTATTAGCTATGGAAATAAAACTCGTAAAAGGTGATATAACCAGACTTAGTGATGTTGATGCAATTGTTAATGCGGCAAATAATACTCTCCTCGGTGGAGGAGGGGTTGATGGAGCAATTCACTTTGCCGCAGGTCCTCAGCTTTTAGAGGAGTGTCGTACTCTAAACGGCTGTAAAACCGGTGAAGCTAAAATTACTAAGGGCTACAATCTTCCCTGTAAATATGTGATCCATACCGTAGGTCCTATCTGGCATGGAGGCTCTTCAGGAGAACCAAAGCTTCTTGCAAACTGTTATAAAAATTCTCTTCTTTTAGCTCAAAACTACTCAATAAGACGTATTGCATTTCCTTCAATTTCGACTGGAGTATATGCTTATCCTGTTGATAAAGCAGCTGAAATTGCAATTGGCATTGTCAGAGAACTGATGCGTTCTATGGAATCTTCATTTGATCTTGTGGAGTGGTGCCTGTTTGATGACAGAACATATTCTGCATATGAAAAGGTTCTTAATCCTTTTTAATTGTTTTGGCGCAAAAAATATTTTTTTTGATCTGGATCAATTTTTCTGCGAATATTAAGGTATTCTAATCGGAGTGATTTTTTTTTCGAGGCAAACTATGGATAAGAACAAGATTGTATTTTTCGGCACTCACAGCTATGACAGACATGCCTTTTCAGATCTTAATACAAGTAACGGTTACGATTTCGATCTTATTTACCACCGTTCTTTCTTGAATGAAAAGAATGCTGATGAAATTCATGGTGCAAAGGCTGTATGTATTTTCGTAAATGATCGTGCAGACAGAACAGTATTAACCAAACTTAAAGAGAATGGTGTTGAGCTTTTAGCTTTGCGCTGTGCCGGCTTTAATAATGTTGATCTTCAAGCTGCAAAGGAACTTGGTATTCGAGTTGTACGTGTTCCTGCCTATTCACCTCATGCAATTGCCGAGCATGTTGTTGCTCTGATTCTGACCCTGAACAGAAAAACTCATCGAGCTTATACCAGAACCCGTGATGGTAACTTTGCGCTTCATGGTCTGATGGGATTTGATCTTTACGGAAAGACCGCTGGTGTTATCGGTACCGGTAAGATTGCACGTGTGCTGATCGGTATTCTAAAAGGTTTCGGAATCAACGTGCTAGCCTACGATATCTTTGAGGATAAGGAATATGAGAAGGCTGCGGGCATAAAGTACGTTACTCTGGATGAACTTTACGCCAAGTCAGACATTATTTCCTTAAACTGCCCATTGACTCCTGAAAACAGATACCTTATCAACAAGGATTCTATAGCCAAGATGAAGGATGGAGTAATGCTGATTAACACCGGTCGTGGTCCTCTGATTAACACTGAAGCTCTTGTCGAGGGGCTTAAGAGTGGAAAGATTGGTGCGGCAGGTCTGGATGTGTATGAGGAGGAGAGCCAGTACTTCTTCCAGGATAAGTCAGATAACATTATTGCCGATGACAAACTAGGACGTCTTCTAAGTTTCAATAATGTGCTGTTAACTTCACATCAGGCATTCTTCACTAAAGAAGCTATGCACAATATTGTAGACACCACTTTAGCCAATGCTAAAGCTTATTTTGAAGGCAAGGAGCTGGTTAATGAGGTTAAAGCTAAATAAGAGATTTGAGAAAAATCATTAAATAGTCTTTTCATAAACAAAGCTCCCCATTAGGGGAGCTTTTCAATGGTAATTGGAAATTACCTGTCTTTAGAAGGTGTAGTTAACCCCAGCCGCAAATACGTGATCCTTTACGTTCTTAGAGCCAGTGTATGAGTAACCGACTCCCATACCTAATGAACCGTATTTAGCTTCTAGACCTAGACTTCCACGTACACTTACAGGATCTAACACTTCTGCATTGGTTGAAACATTGCCGTAGGTGTTATCAAATCCGGTAAGAGTTGTTTTGGCATCAAGTTTCTTGTCACCAGTGTTGATTGTTGCTGTTAAGTCAAACATTGGCTTTAAGTTCCATTCGCCACAGGCAAACTGTTTTGATACTTCAACACCGATAGGGAATTGGAAATAGTTCTGGCTGATGCTGTCACCAGTCAACATAACATTACCCTGTCTCTTAACTTTGTACTTATCGATGTTAGCATGGTTGTAACGAATACCAACATGAGGAGCAACATCAGCATAGGTTAGAGCAAAGTTGTACTTGGCATTAACACCAGTAGTAAATGTATATGACTTGGTGTTGTTTGCAGACAGAGTTCCGTATGAGGTATGAAGATCAGTATCGGTACTCATTGCTGTATAACCGATATCAGCCATAATCTTCAGGTTCTCATAGCTATATGAGCCATAGGTTCCAATACCCCAGAATGAAGCATCATCCTTAGAAGGATCTAAGCTGCCTTTACTGTCAGTCTTAGCATGACCTACGATACCATCAAAGCCTAGACGGAAACCGTCTGCAACTTCAAAATCAGTACCCATGCTTAAGCCATAAATCTTAGCCTTCAGACCATAGGTTGAACCTTCAATCTTGAATGAGTCTGACTTGGAGTGCTTATAGAATGGCATTGCCCAGACAGTAGCATTGGTACCTTTAACAGCAGCGTGGTTTGCTCCGGTAGTAATGAATCCATTGTGCTGTTCAACATTGTCGTGTGCAATCTGAGCAACAAGCTCATTTAACAGAGGAACACCACCGAAGATGAAGCCTGTTACAGAGTTAGCCTCGTCACGGAATTTGCTGATTTCAGCAGATGAACCTGAACCGATTTTCTCAATCATCTGAGTCATGAGTCCAAGACCATTATTCTTGGTTGAATCCATACCTGTTCCGTTTGCCTGATTAACAATAGCTCTTGATAAGCTTGGGCTAATACCACCGCTTACAGCTGCAACACCTGTTGAAGATATTCCTAAATCAACTACGTATTTTCCTTCATCTTTTGTTACGCCATTAATCTGGTAGAGAATATTTCCTGATGACAGATAGGTATTCCACTCGTCAGGGGTTGTTATACCACCGTTAGCTCCTGTTACAACGGTATTTTTGCCTGTTGACTGCTTTCCCTTTAATACAATCTTTGCTCCATCTTCAACTGTAAACTTACCATTGTCATCGGTGAAAGTAATAGCAGCTCCATTGGAGAATGCTCCACTGTACAGTTCAAGAGTAGAACCAGAATTCAATGTTACTGTATTTGCTTCAATTGCACCTACATTGTCGTTGTTTTCTGTTCCACTTAGATAAATAGCATTTGTATTTCCAAGTTTAATTCCTGAAGCTAAAGCTAATAATGCCTTACCTTCTGCAACAGATCCTGTTGACTCGAAATCACTGCTGTTACCAACATAAGTTGCAGAACCTGTTAAGATTGCTAACTTACCATTGTCATTAAACAGAAGAGAAGATGTTGTCAAAGTTGAAGGATCAAGTTTCAATGTACTTGAAAGGTTAACATCAGATGCCTGAATATTAGAGTTATAAACTTTTGCTTTATCATTAAAAGTTAAAGTTTTTGTTTTTACTGTTGCTGCTTTTACATCTGCATCCTTTGAGAAAGTAAGAGTGTCAGTTGTTACTGTTGCTGTATCAAGTTTTGCAGTATCTTTGAAAGTTAATTTTTCTGTAGAAATTTTTGAATCATTAAGAGTTGCAGTCTTTTCGAATGTTACGTCTTTGAACGATATTTCTGCATTTGAAAGTGTAGCTGTTTGGGTGAAAGTACTAGTAGATGTTTTATCAGAAGCAACAAGACTCTTAATGGTAGTGTCACCATTAAAATTTAATTTTCCGTTAGTTCCTTCTTTGATTGTAATTGAATCTGTTCCATCTAAGGTTGCTGCACCATTGAATGTAGCGGTTCCGTTTTGTCCAACTATAATTTTTCCGCCATTATCAACAGTCGTTTCTCCGTTAACAATAAGCTCACCTTGAGCTTCAGATTTGTTTATGCTTCCCACGCTTACAAGAGAATTTGCTCCTGATACTTTGAGATCATTTTCTATAGTAAGCTTTGCGTGGTACTGGTTATTATTCGAGTCTTTAGTACCCATAACATAGATTTCACCTGCATCTTTAACAGATACATCTCCATTGATGGTTAATTCTGGTGAAGTTTTGTTACTTGATGAAACATCTGCAAAATCAACTACAGTAAGTTTTCCTCCCTGAATATCAACCGTTCCAGTAATCTTTGATTCTCCATGACCAACATTTAAACCGCCGGTGGTTTCACTTTCTTTTTCTAAGAAATCACTGACGCTTTTTCCCCATACACCATATTGTTTTTCTTCTTCTGTAAACGCATTAATATCAGAAGGTCCTTTTGATTTAATTGTAATATTACCTTTGATATTAGATTTTCTTCCGACATCTACAGCAGCGTAATCTTCAATTACCAGACCACTGCTGAATGTTGTATCACCTGAAATTTGACCTGTAGATATTCCTTTGTATGTTACAGTTCCTGTTGCAGTAGTGGAAGAATTAAATTCATTGTTATCAGTATGATTATTTCCAAGATATAAGAAACCTTTATTTACATTAGTAGTCCCTGTTATTGTTAGAGTTTGTTTATTACTTGCACTCCATGATGATCCATTTCCAGGCTGAAGGTTAACCAGACCTCCATTAACAGTAATACTATTCAATGTAATAGTCTGTTCGTTACCAAGATTGTTTGTTGTAATATTGTCGAATTTAGCTTGGTTTAAGAGATTAACTGCTTTCTGATAAGCCTCTTCAGAATTGATATCTTCTTTTAATTCATTTCCTTTGCCAATATTTTTTGCTTCCAAGAGCATCCAAGTCATTTCATGTCCCAAATTACCAGATGCTGTAACATCGGAGTTTTGGGTTAATGTTTTTTCGGTAATCTCAGGTGTGATATCAAATAAATCTGTTTGTCCCCAAGGCATCATTATTGTTGTTGCCTGAGAACAGCCAACTGAAGATAAAATTAATAGTAACTTAAGTAAATTACCTCCAGCATATTTAACTCCGGTGCCTTTTGACATAGCTTGTTTATATACAGCTTTATAAGCTTCAATAAGCATATGCATTGCATTTCTTGTTTGTTTTATCATAATAATATTTCCCCATACCTAAATAAAAAGAGAAAAAATAAACTCGAATTTCGCTGTTTTCAAAATAAACATAAAAATCCGAGCAAATAATTAGTTTTGTTCTTTTATTGGCTTTGGTACAGGCAATTCCCCATGTCTCATTTTTATAGTTTTATAGTCTGAGGAATCACTGCATCCATAAATAAATAACGAACTACCCAAAAATAGAACTGCAAGAAGATATATAAATACGCAGATTGTTAGTTTTCTTTTTTTCATAGCATCTTCTTCCTGTCTGGAGACTTATTTTCGCTTAGGCATAAGCAATGCCGATAATATTGCAGTTAATATCCTTCAAAAACTTAATCTCTGAAATTGCAGTAACAACGTCGGTAATATCAAGTTTTTCAAGTATTAAAACTGCATCACATACTGTAATATCTTTGATTTCAAAAGGCTGTCTGATAACAACTTCAGTCTTGGATCCATGCAGGGCATTCTCAATAATCTTTACAGCCTCCTGAATGACATCAAAATTCAAGGTGCTGACTATAGATAGTTTTGATTTGTCTTTACACAGAAACTCTACTGCCTGGCTAAGTTTTTTCTCTTCATTAGAATTTTTAGAAAGAAAGTCTCCGTCATGAATACAGGCAAGTTTCTTTATTTCAAACAATCTTTGCAGATAATCAGCATCTTTAAGATTGCCATCAAACAGATACCTGCATCCGAATATACATAAGCTAATGAAAAGACCGGCAGCGATACCCATGAGGGCAAACTTAATGTAGGAGAGATATTTATAGGTATTAAGATCAATCAGCTTTTCTTCAAAAGAAGCTGGTTCTTGAAGATTAGCAATTTCATTTTTCTTGTTTTCTATTGTGCTAACGATATCTCTTAATTTGTTGTCTTCACTGATTTTTAATTGAGCTAGATAAAATGTATCAATATTGCCAGAATATGCTCGTGTATAAGAAATTTGATATTCGTTTTTAAATATACCGTTAAGTTGCTGATTGAAATGCTCTACTTTTTCTTTTAGATATTCAATATCCGTTGCACTATTGCTTTTAACAGAAATTACAAAAGATTGTTTTGATATTTTTCTTAGAGTTATAAGTTCGTTAATTTGTTTATATGAAATATCTACCGGTATTTTAAATTTTTTTGAGACATCTTCTACCAGTTCTTTCCGTGAAATGTACTCTTTAGCAAAATCTATGACAGACGATTCATCTGTTTGTTCTTTTTTATTTGCTAATTTATCAGTGCAGAAAAAAATAAAATCACTTTGAAAACTATCAGCCGAATTAGGTAAGTTATACAGAATAGATCTCTTTAGATATTCATTTTGTTTTTGCTCTTCTAATCTGAGATTAGAAATTTCTGATTCGAGTTTTTGTCTCTGAAATTCAATACCTTTCAGTGCAGTTTCATACTCTGACTGTTTAGCATAGAAATTCTGTTTATACAGTTTGTAGTTAACTTTTTCTTTTTCTGTTTTCTTCTGACCATTAGGAAGATTTGTCACCTTCTCGATAGTGAAGAGTTTATTGATTTCTTCTAAAGGAACTTCAGAGAACTCAAATTTGTAAAACTTATAAGAAAAGAATAGCAAAGAAAAAATAACTGCTAGAATAATATGAATTTTGTATTTAGAAAGAAGATATTTGAAAAGTCTTACCAAATCGATCTCAATATCTTCGATGTTATCGTTCATTTTTATCCTTAATTGTTTTTATTATTTTTTGATTTATAACGATTTTATTAAGACAATACCAGATTTCATTTTACCCCCCCCCCCCAGAGCATTTCAATGATGTTTGTCACAAATATAAGAAAAAAATAAAAAAGATTAGTTTAATGAACAAATTGTCAAAAGGGTAAAGGTATTTCTAGAAGAAAAAAGTGAATACTTATTGTGAAAAAAATGTAGATGATAATGACCTTATTTCATATAAGTTGACTGAGTGATACTTGTAAAGGAATAATGATATTCAAAGATGGGAATAAGCTTTTCCTGCTTTAGACGATACTGTCGTTTTTTTGAGCTTTGAAAAATAGGTAATAGGTAAGAATCAGGTTAAATAGTTCTGATTTTCACCTAACCAATTACCATCCTTGCGATGGTAATGTTTATTAAAAATTTAGTGTGACTATGTTCACGTTACCAGTTATAAATGTTTTTTTTATTGCTTTGAAAAAACACCTGTTAAACGCAATATAACGCTGTTTTAAAGAGGTCTTTTTTGAGGTGTCGAATTTTGTCATTTAAGAATGCTG
>NZ_CACVSS010000052.1:0-13957 GCF_902756765.1 uncultured Succinivibrio sp.
ATAGCTATTATTGCAACTGACGAAGTTGGCAACTTTTTATTTTGCAATTTTACTTTTAATATCTTTACGGGCTCTCATCCACACGGTTAAAACCGTGGGGTTTCGAGCCAACATAATTTACAATACAGTCAAGACGGGTAAAATTCAATAATTGAAATCTGCTCTCCGCCATTCAGAAGACGACAGAGAACAGCATATATAGTTACTTGAGTCGATTCTGTTTCAGATAACGTCTCATAACCTTGCCCACAGCAGATTTAGGCAGAGTTTCCACATACTCTATATGCTTAGGAACCTTGTAACCGGTAAGATACTGTCGACAATAATCAAGAACCTCTTCCTTAGTTAAGGTCCGGTCTCTCCTTACCACATAAAGTTTAATCGACTCACCGGTAGACTTGGAAGGCATACCGACAACAGCACATTCGAGAATCTTTGGATTGTGAGACAGCACATTCTCGATTTCAGATGGGAAGACATTAAAGCCCGAAACAATAATCATATCCTTGATTCGGTCTATGATTCTGATGTGGTAGTTATCGCTCCATTCAGCAATATCTCCAGTACGTAGCCAGTCATCATCAAAGACATTGCGGGTCTCAAGCTCATTATCAAAGTAGCCCTTCATCACCTGAGGACCTTTAAATTCAAGCTCACCAGGTTGGTTTGGATCCCAGATTTCCTCCCCTGTCGAGGTATCGACAATACGAGCCAGGGTTGAAGGAGTAGGCACACCGATTGTTCCTGTAAACTCAGTCTGAGTGTATGGTACCACACAGCAAAGTGGAGAGCACTCGGTCAGACCATAGCCCTCATGAATAGGTATACCTGAAGCCTTGAGGAACTGATCGGCAACACCATGCTGAACAGCAGTACCGCCACCGATGACAATACGCAGATGAGGCAGACTTACCTTTTTAAATACCTCATAATGCACGAAGGCGTTAAACAGAGTATTAACACCGGTAATAATCGAGATATCCGGATTTTTCCTGAGAGTTGCAATCAGTGTCGGGAACTGACGTGGATCAACAATCAGAATATTAGTGCAGCCTACATACATGGCGAACATCAGATTAACCGTCATGGCAAAGATATGATATAAAGGCAGAGCCGTTAAAATGGTCTCATCACCTTTTTTCAGTCTTGGTCCATACATGGCATCCGCCTGAACCACGTTGGCAATAATGTTACCATGAGAGAGCATGGCCCCCTTAGGCTTGCCGGTGGTACCGCCTGTATACTGCAGGAAGGCGATATCATCAAACTTCATATCTACAGCTTTGAAGGCAGACAGATACTTCTCACCTTCACGAAGACAATCATTGAAATAAAGCAGCGAAGAGCCATCATAGGATGGAATCAGGCGTTTTATATATCTTGCAGTAAAATTGAGGACCATACCCTTAAAATATGGCATACAGTCACCGACAGAGCAGGAAATGTAATGCTGAAGATAGGTCTGATCTAAAACCTTGAGAAGACTCTGGTTGCATTTTTCAAAGGCAACCACAATCTTGATCTTGGCATCTCTTAAAATACCCAGCATCTCATGAGAGGTATACAGAGGATTGATGTTAACAATCTGCATACCACATTTGATTCCGGCAAATACCGCTATAGGATACTGAATCAGATTAGGAAGAATAACCCCAAGCTTATCTCCCTGGATTACGCCGAGCTTCTGCTGAAAATAGGCAGCCAGACAGTCGACCCGGTGTTTGAAGTCCTCAAAGGTAATCGACGAGCCGAAGCTTACAAATGCTCTCCTTTTGGCATATCTGGAACAAACATCATCAATAAAAACCGAAAGGTTTTCATAAAGTCTAGCATCGATAGAATGCGGCACATCGCCCGGATAATTTCGAAGCCATGGAGTCTTGGGGTCTGCCATAGCTAATCTCCTTTGATCTTATTTATACCTCTGCTCAAAGTCCTTCAGGAAATCCACAAGAGCCTTTACACCTTCAATAGGCATTGCGTTGTAGATACTTGCTCTCATACCACCTAATACCTTATGGCCCTTAAGTCCTACGAGTCCTAAAGCTTTAGACTGAGCAATAAATTCATTATTTAGAGTTTCATCCTTTAATGTAAATACGCAGTTGACACGTGATCTTACATTTGGGGAAATCTTGGAAACATAAAAATCTGAATCATCTATATAATTATAAAGCATTTTTGATTTTTCAATGTTTCTTCGCTCTAATTCTTCTACTCCGCCGAGGCTTTTTATCCATTTAAAGTTCAAATATGCCATATACCACGCAAAAGTACATGGGGTATTGAACATAGAACCGTACTTGTCTAAAACTGCCCAGTCCAGAACAGAAGGACAGTATTTACGGGCATGACCGATTAAATCCTCGCGGACAATGGTGATGGTCATACCGGATGGACCGACATTCTTCTGCAGACCGAAGATAATGGCACCGAATTTTGAAACATCAATCGGTCTGGTCATAATATTTGAGGACATATCTGCAATCAGAGGCACATTGCCGGTATCAGGCAGATTCTCAAGGGTTTCGATGCCGTTTACAGTTTCATTGATGCAGATATAGGCATAGGTTGAGCCTGGAGTTACAGTCATCTTTGAAAAGTCTACATCATACTGACCGTCTGAATTCAGATAGGTACACTCATGAATGATAGCCTTGCCGTATTTTTCAGCACATTCCTTGGCAGCACAGTTAGACCAGTGACCGGTTACAAAATAGTCTGCCTGACCGTTTTCCGGCAACAGATTCAGAGGAATAGCCGCAAACTGACCGCGGCCGCCGCCCTGTTCGAAAAGCACTCTGTAATTGGTTGGGATATGTAAAAGTTCACGCAGAAGTGATTCTGCCTTTGAGGCAATATCTGCAAATTCAGCAGATCGGTGAGAAATCTCAACAACACCCATGCCGGTATCTTCAAAATTTCTGAAAGAACGCTGAGCCTCCTCCATAACTTCATCAGGAAGCATGCATGGACCTGCATAAAAATTCCAAACCTTGCTCATTTTACACTCCATATTTTCTTGTTTATGAATGCGGTAATAAAAGATATGCTTTAAGTAAAGACAGAGCATGGAACAGTAAAAATTCCATGCTCATATAAGAGATTATCTAGTCTGACAGAGAGGCTGTCAACTATTCTTGGGAATTGCCTGGATTTGCATCATTATTGACTGCTGAGTCAGCGGCTTCTGCAGCACCGGCATTGAAGATTTCCTCTTCACGCTTAAGCTCTTCCTTTTCACGGGCACGGGCCTCAGCAATCTGTTTTGCATTCTCGACAACATCCTCTGGGATGGCCTGCATTGCAACCACAGAATCACCCTGATACATGCGCATCAGAATATTACCTGCAGCATAACGACCACTTACAGAAATGTCGGCCATAGGAGATCTGATTAACTGGCCCTGATTGGTGATCAGCATGAAATCAGACTTCTCATCGGCAGTTACTGCACCGATTACCTGACCGTTACGCTCAAGGTTCTTCATAATCACGATACCCATGCCGCCACGGTTGCGCAGTGACAGAGAGGAAAGCTCCATTCTCTTGCCAAAGCCGTTTGAGGAGGCGATCAGACACTGCTGTGATGCTACTCGTTTAGGAGGAACAACCATCAGAGATACCACCTCACCGTCATCACGCAGCTTGATACCGCGGATACAGCCTGAACCACGACCAGAAGGACGGACACCGCTTCCAGAATGTCTATCAATTGAGGAATCTTCATCAGAATCATCACTCTGAGAGCTGTCAGTTTCGTCATTATCCTCTGCGCTCTCATCCTCGGCAGCATCTGTCTTCTTCTTGTAGAACTCGCAGAAATGCTGACAGTAACCGTTTGAGGTGAACAGGAAGATATCATCATCACCAGAGGAAATTTCAACTCCGATAAGTTCATCATCGTCGTTGAGGTTTACAGCCTTCATACCATTCAGACTTAAGCGGCTTACGAAGCTCTTGTAGGCACTCAGAGAGGTCTTCTTGATTAAGCCCTTCTTGGTTGCCATAAAGAAGTAATCGTCATCATTGAACTCTGAGATAGGAACCATTGCAGTGATACACTCTCCGTTTGCAGCATCCAGATTATTGAAGATGTTCTGAACCAGTGAGCCCTGAGAGGTTCTGTTCTCATGAGAATAGGTAGGCAGATCGTATACCACGCGGACAAATACTCTGCCCTTGTTGGTAAAGCACATCAGCTTGTCATGGGTTGAGGCCACGATTACCTTAGTTACATAATCCTCGCCCTTGACCTTGGTAGCAAGTTTACCCTTGCCGCCTCTTGACTGACTCTCATAGGTGGCAACTTCCTGATACTTGATAAAGCCCTGAGCCGACAGTGTAACAATCACATCACGGCGCTGAATCAGATCAGCCTTGTTGAACTTGCTCATATCATAGGTAAAATCAGTCTTGCGGGCATTGCCGAAGGTTTCACGAACCTTGATAAGCTCTTCACGTATTTCCTTCTTCAGACGCTCTGGGTTGGTCAGAATATCCAGATAATCATGAATATCAGCCAGAAGCTTCTTGTACAGATCACGGATTTCATCCTGAGCCAGATGAGTCAGTTTTGACAGCTGCAGTCTTAGGATTGATTCTGCCTGTTCAACGGACAGATAATACTTGCCGTTGACATAGCCCTTATCAGCAGGGATGCCTAAAGGCAGAGCAATATTGATGCCCTCAGGAGTTCTCTCGATAAGAGTATTGATCATCTCGCCATCCCAAGGCTCGGCAATAAGTTTAGCCTTAGCCTCTTCAGAGTTGGCAGATGAGGTAATCAAATCAATTACTCTCTGAATATTAGCCTTGGCAACCAAGAGACCTTCCTGGGTGTGAGCATCCTTCTTTGCATTCTTCAGCCAGTAGGAGGTACGTCTTGTTACCACGTTACGGCGGAATTCCATGAACTCGTCAAGGATATTCAGAAGAGTTAAGAGTTTTGGCTTACCCTTTGACAGAGCAACCATATTAATAGGGAAACTGGACTGCAGCGAGGTCTTCTGGTACAGATTGTTCAGAACAGCCTCTGGGAAAGCGCCGCCCTTAAGCACGATCTCAATCTTAACAGCATTGTCCTTGTCTGAAAGGTCGTTAACTTCCTTAACGCCTTCAATCTTCTTATCCTTCTTGCCATCCTTGCGAACATCCTTGTCGTCCTTCAGCAGATCACGAATCTGACGGACAATATCAGCCTTGTGAACCACATAAGGGATCTCATCCACAATAATAGCCTTGGCTACACCTTTCTTGTCATACTCGACATGGCTCTTTGAGCGGATGATACATCTGCCCTTACCGGTAGCATAGGCCTCACGGATACCGTCTGTACCGACAATGGTACCGCCGGTTGGGAAATCAGGGCCCTTGATACAGCCTTCCATTGACATCAGCTCATCAAGAGTAATATTAGGATTCTCAAGATAGGCAATACAGCTGTTTACAACCTCGGTCAGATTATGGGTTGGAATATTGGTAGCCATACCCACAGCAATACCGGATGCACCGTTAACCAGTAAATTTGGGAATTTTGCAGGAAGAACTGTTGCAATAGTTTCAGAACCGTCGTAGTTAGGTTCAAAATCAACAATGTTCTCATCCAGATCATCAAGCAGGGTTTCTGTAGCGATACGGGTCAGCTTAACCTCGGTATAACGCATTGCAGCAGCGCCGTCACCGTCGATATCACCGAAATTACCCTGACCGAAAATCAGACACTCTCTCATAGAGAACCACTGAGCCATACGCACGATGGTCTCATAAACTGCTGTATCTCCATGAGGATGGAATCTACCGATAACGTCACCTACGATACGGGCTGACTTTTTGGTTGGGGATTTATGGGTAACACCAAGATCCTTCATATCAAAAAGAGCACGGCGGTGAACAGGCTTTAAACCGTCTCTTACATCAGGCAGAGCACGATCCTTGATAACAGACATTGCATAGTTGATGAATGACTGTCCAAGCTCCTTGTTAAGATCTGATGGAGGAACGTTTAAATTTAGTTTTCTTACCTGGGTTGTATCAACCTCAATAGTGGAGGTCTCTTCAGAAGATTCGACAGAATTCTGTGATGATGGATTTTCAGTATTATCTGACATCAAATTTACCTTAAATTACAAATCGTATATCTGAGAAATAATACTATTTTTTACGCTAAAAATCAATGACAGACAGCCTTTAAAGGCATGATAAAACTTGAAATATCCGCCAAATTTAAGGATAATTGTCGCCGAATTTTTTTTAATTGAAAGGCAGATAATTATGTGGTTTAAAAACGTCCGTTTCTATACTGTGGACTTATCACAGTTTAAAGATATATTTCATGATGATGCAGCTATGGAGGAAACCATCTCCAAAGTAGCCTTCAAGCCTTGTGCTGCTCAGGAAACCGCAACTATCGGATTTGCTCCTTTATTCGGAAAGGATACTCCTTTTCATTTCTCCTGCGGTGAAAACCACTACTTCAAACTGATTGAGGAGAACAAGCTGCTGCCAGCCTCAGTAGTTAAAGAGGAGCTCTCTGAGATTGTTGAGGAAAAGGAGCTCGAATTAAAGCGTCAGCTGCGCAAGAATGAAAAGGATGCCCTAAAGACCGCTGTTACCGGCAAGCTTCTATCACAGGCCTTCTCAACCAGACGTGAGCTTTTAATCTGGATCAACTTTGACAAGAACGTTGTAGGCGTCAGCGCTACCTCCGCAAAAAAGGCGGAAAGAGCACTTGCCATGCTGCGTGAGGCTTTCTCAAGCTTCCCTGCCCAGCTTTTATCTCCAAAGGTACTGGTTGACTCAACCATGACCGGCTGGCTCAAGGAGAACAAGCTTCCATCCCGTTTTGCCTTCGGTTCTGATGTAACCCTAAAGAGTCCTGATGAGGACGGCGGTGTAATCCGTGCCTCAAAGGAGGATCTGATCTCAGAGGAGATTTCTGTTCACCTGGATGCAGGTAAGGTGGCAACTGAAATCGGTCTGACCTTTGATGATTCTCTGGAGCTGTCTTTAACCTCTGAAATCGCTGTTAAGAGAGTAAAGCCAACCGATATCTATCTTGAGCATCATCTGAGCGAGAAATCTGATGATGAAATTGCCGATATGCAGTCTATACTTGTACTGCAGGGCGAACTTTTAACCGAACTGTCATTATACCTACTGGAGATATTTGACTGTGAGCATAAATAAGAAACCAGAATTACTTGCACCGGCAGGGAGCCTCAAACATCTTGAAATGGCTTTAGCATTCGGTGCTGATGCCGTTTACGCAGGTGTACCTAAATGGTCTCTGCGTGTAAGAGGCAACGGTTTTATCCGCGAGGATTTTATCAAGGGAATCGAGCTTGCCCACTCACAGGGAAAGAAGGTTCATGCGGTTTTAAACATTATTCCTCACGTAAGACGTGTTGCAGCCTTCGAACGAATTGTAGATGAGATGGCTCAGCTAAAGCCTGATGCCTTCATCATGGCTGATCCTGGTCTTATTGATATTGTAAGAAACCGTTATCCGGATATTCCAATTCATCTGTCGGTTCAGGCTAATACCGTAAACGCCGGCTCTGTAAAATTCTGGCAGAAGGTTGGTCTGACCCGCTGTATTCTCGCACGCGAGCTTTCCCTGACAGAAATTGAAATGATCAAGCAGGAATGCCCTGACATGGAGATCGAGGTCTTTGCCCATGGCGCTTTATGTATTGCCGTATCCGGCCGCTGTCTGATCTCTGGTATGCTTTCACATCGTGATGCCAACATCGGTGCCTGCAACAATGCCTGCAGATACGGTTTCAAGGTTCGCAATGTTCACAGTGCCACTGCTGATGATGTAACCACTTTTGAAGCTGATGACGGAACCATTCTTTCAGCAGAGCTTGAAGAAGGCATGCATCACCCTGGAGAATGGATGAGAATGGAAGAGGATCTGAACGGCTCCTATCTTATGAACTCAAAGGATCTGTGTACTCTTCCAGTACTGAAACGTCTGATTGAAATCGGTGTAGATTCCCTGAAGATTGAAGGCCGTTCACGTTCTCCATTCTACTCTGCCGCAATTTCTCGTGCCTACAGACTTGCTATCGATGCCATCTGTGAAGGCAGAGAAATCCCGGAGGAGAGCTACACCATTGTTAACTCTATTCCTTCAAGAGGTTATACTACTGCCCTTTTAGAGCCACACAGACCTGACAAGACTCAGGATTATGAGACCAATTCTCCAAATCCAGGCAACTGGCAGATCTGTGGAGATATCAAGACTCAGGATGCTGACGGTACCCTGCATATTGATGTAAAGAACCGCTTTGAAAAGAACTCAAAGATTGCCCTGTTCACTCCTCAGGGAATGATACCTCTGGATGGCGGCTCACTGGCCAATGAAAAAGACGGCAAGGCACTGGATGTAGCCCCAGGAACCGGCTGGACTGTAACCTTAAAGCATAAAGACAAGGTTGATATTTCAAAAGCTGTAATGCTGAGAATAGACAACTAGAAATGCTTAATTTGACTTGAATCCTGCTTTCTTCAGGCAGGATTTTTTCCCAAAAAAAGCAACTTATCTTCTAATTCTGATAATTCAGATCAGGAGTCTAATCTTTTTTCTTTTCACCGTATTTAAAGATTCTTTTTCCGATTTCACAGGTTCTGTGCTCAGGAGATATAGCCGTATAATCCTTGTGAGCATAGCGTTTGGTCTCGTACATCAGCTTATCTGCCGCATCAATAAACTCCTGAGTGGATTTGAAACGTCGGTCAAACCTGGTAAAACCGGTTGAAACCGACAGCTCATATGGAGCCAGACTTAACTCCTTTAACTGACTCAGACTGTATTCAATATATCTGCAGATAGATGATGCTTTCTCCTCATTTGCAACCTTTTTTATCATAATAAATTCATCTCCTGCATATCTGCAGACAAAACAGTTGAAAGAAAGAGCAATGTTCTTTAAAAGACGGGAGAACTGGATTAAAACTACGTCTCCACTGTTATGTCCGTAACTGTCGTTAATCTCCTTGAAGCGGTTGATATCTATGAAAATCAGGAAGGTCTGACGTCTTGCCTTTTCAGGCCCCTGCATCAGATTATCAAGATATCGACGCAACTCGTTAAGATTATTGATGGAGGTAAGTTCATCTAAAGATAATCTCAAATGCTGATGAATGGTCATCAGATAGGTAAAGGTAATTACAAATACAGGAGAGACTACTGGATAATCAAACAGACAGCCAACTGTTGCCATTAAAAAAGGAAGCGTGATTGCCACATAGAATATCACGTACTCCCATCTGTAATAGGTAATCTCCGCAAGCTTCTCTTTTTGAGAATCAAGAATCGAAAGTGAGTAGAACACGCCAATGATTGAATACAGACCAATAATGGACACCACCACAAAGAAATAAGGTCCCTTAATCAGCACGCCGTTGTAAGTTAATATAAGGACCCTGCCGTCAAAAACAGAGGAAATCACAAGATATACAGTTAATAGAAACGGAATGCTTCCAAGTACAAGCAAATACTTCTTTGCTATAGAGGAAGAACCTTTGAAAAAAGCCAACATAGCGGCACTGTATACCAGCGCAAAATAGAAAATATACTTACCGAAAGCAAAAACTATAAAGAAAGTATTTATATTGTCGCACAGCATATTGTTGCTGTAAAAGGAGGAGCAGCGGTTATCAACGGAGAATCTGGCACCTATATCGAAGACTACCACCAGCATAGCCATAACCAGAACAGTAACATAAAGAGCCAGATTCTGCTCCTTACATTTCACCAGATATACAATGATAATCAGATCAACCAGCAGGCACACCGCATCAATCTGCAGGGAAAAAATGTCAATGCTATTCATTGCACACTCTCCCTGAGTACATCGTGTTTCTGTTTGTTTGCTCTTTTCTGCTCATACATATTGTTATCAGCCATTCTGATAATTTCGTTGAGACTTTTTCCTGACTGGTTCAGATTAGTAGTACCAAAGGAAAGTTTTAAACTGACTTCCGGTAGACTTTTTCTGTTCTTCTGTTGGAGAATTTCCTTTATATCAGAAATCATCAGATCGATATCCGACTCTTGGGTGTGAGAGGAGATAATTGCGAATTCATCACCTCCGAGTCTGGCAGTAAAATAATTATACTTTCTGCTCAGATCGAGCATTGACTCTGCCACCACACGTAAGGCCAGATCGCCAACAATATGACCGTTCTCATCATTGATTTGCTTGAAGTCATCAATATCAACATAGGTAAGGTACATATTTACCTTTTCGTAGTTGTTTAATACTGAGGACAGATACATTCTGAAGCGGTTGCGGTTGTTAAGTCCTGTAAGCGGATCGATAAAGATCTGATTCTCCTGTGAGGTTACATACAGAAACAGCACAGACAGAGTTGCTGCCACAATATAAATGGTATTTGAAAAGAAACCGACCTTATACTGAATACAGCCTAAAAATGTCACGAAAAAAGCTGCGGTAAGGAGTTTGAACTTAGATGAAGGATTCTCCTCATATAACAGACAGTAAAGACAGATGCAAAGGCCGGCAAACGTATAAAGCAACACAAAGATTTCAACTATATAGTAATATTCGCCGGGAACTGCCTCACCGAACAGATTAAGCTTGAAAAGCAGATTATTGAACAGTGAAATTACAGACAGAAAGCTGGTAATAATAAGCGGGAAAAACATCAGGTTTCTAACCAGATCGTTTGATAAATACTTCTGATCCAAAAATCTCCAGATAATAAGTCTCAGACATACAAATGGAAGATAGATCCAGAGAATGATCTCAACACTTACTAAAAGAGCATGTATAAAAAAAGAAAAGCTGAAAGGGAAAAAGACTGAAATAAGTTCAAATACATCAATAACCACAAGAGCAACGCCTGCAAAAATAAAATCCCGGTTAAGAGACCGGTGTTCACGAATGTATGCTCTGAGAATAATCAGACTTATTAGTATCAGTATTATGTAAAGTTCAATGGTTATTGGCATCTGAGATCTTACCTGAAGGATTCAGACAGAGCTTCAGCCTGATTTTTATAGGTCACATCCCTGTCCTCTTCTTTCTTATCTTTCTTTTTATTATTCTTAAGTTCGCTTAATTTCTTTGCCTTAAGCTTATACTCTGCTACAGAAGACGATTCTTTATTATCTATTTTCTTTATTGGCTTGTTGTGAGAGATACTATTGAAACTCGATGCAAGGGATTTCTCAGAAGCCTTCTTATCTCGTCCGCTCTCCTTCATAATGATCTTTCCCCTTTCTCGGGCGACATCCTGATTGTAAAGGTAACGACCTTCTTCAAGGAGAGGATCTGGGACATCAACATGATTGCGGTTGATTACAGCCTGTTCAGCATTATCCTCAGCAATTGATCTTAAAAGATTCTGCTTAGGAGAAAGCGACTTATTGTTTTTTAGGAGATTATCGTGGTAATTTTTTGCCTGAGAGATAACATCCTCAAACATTTCTGTCTGATTGGAGGCCTGTTCACTGTCAGCATCGTCATCCTTATCCTCAGTATCAGCCTCGACATCTTCGGATTCTGCATCCTGAGAAAACAAAACCTTAGCATTGTCCTTTTCAACCTTCTCAACCGGAAGCTTGGCAAAGACAATACCGTTTATTCCCAAAAGAAAGAAACTCAACAGCATAAGCTGTTTTATAAAATTAGTATTCATAGGATGAAATCCATTCGGCTCACATATTTAAATTATGTGTGAAAATTTGAATGCTGTAAGTGAGCATTGTTGCAAAAGCGCAAGCGCATTATGCCTGTTGTACATTATCTTTTACATTATTTATCAAACCGCTTATTACACAATGCTCCCCAACAAGGCAAATCATATCCAACACCTTCATTTTCTGCACTATTTAGGAACAAAAATTTTAAATCAGCAAAGAAAAGCATTTTCAATAGGACACAAAGTATGTAAAATCGAAAGACGATATTTAAAACAAGGATGTTTATCATGAGTAAGATAATTAAACCAATTGATTACAAGCCAGCAATGGACAAACTTCAGACAGAGAAAGGAATCAAGATGATTAAGGATTTCTTTCAGCAGAATCTGTCTACCGAGCTAAAACTGCGTCGCGTTACCGCCCCTCTGTTCGTATTAAAGGGTCTGGGAATCAACGATGATCTGAACGGTGTAGAAAGAGCCGTTACCTTCCCGGTTAAAGATCTGAACGACGCTCAGGCTGAAGTGGTTCACTCTCTGGCAAAATGGAAAAGATTAACCTTAGCAGAACTCAAGACTGAGCCAGGCTACGGCATTTATACAGATATGAATGCGATTCGTGCTGACGAGGAACTTGATAATATCCACTCCCTGTATGTCGATCAGTGGGACTGGGAACTTGTTTTAAATAAAGATGATCGAAATTTAACATTCTTGAAAAATATCGTTAGAAGAATTTACGCTGCAATCCTGAGAACCGAATACTTAGCCTGTGAAAGCTATACACAGCTAAAGCCATTCCTGCCTAAGGAAATCACCTTCGTTCACACTGAAGATCTGTTGAAGATGTATCCAGACAAGACTCCAAAAGAGCGTGAGCATCTGATCGCCAAGAAGTATGGTGCCGTATTCCTAATCGGTATCGGTGCCCCTCTGTCAAATGGAGAAAAGCACGATGGCCGTGCCCCTGACTATGATGACTGGTCAACTCCAAATGAGGACGGCAAGATTGGTCTTAACGGTGATATTCTGATCTGGTATCCAATTTTAGACAGATCAGTAGAGTTATCCTCAATGGGTATCCGTGTAGATATTGCTGCAATGGAAAGACAGCTTAAGGCTGAAGGTCAGGAACAGCGCAAAGAGCTGTTCTTCCACAAGAAGCTTTTAAACAACGAACTGCCACTTACCATCGGCGGTGGTATTGGTCAGAGCCGTCTGTGCATGGTATTACTGCACAAGGCTCATATCGGTGAGATTCAGGCAAGTATCTGGCCTGATGATTACAGAGCTGAGTGCAAAAAGCTTGATATGAATCTGATTTAAGATTATCTGTCAGGGAAAACGAAGGCCAAAGCTAAAACTTTGGCCTTCTGCTTTTTTAAAGAGGAAAAAATAAATACTTTCTTATTTGAGCAGATCTTCAGAAGTTTTAGCTTCCTCCAGAATCTTCTCGCTCTCACTCTTATCCTTTTTCTTCTTATCTTTGTTAATCATCATGTTCTGATTAACCCACTTAGAGAACTGCTTGGCGGATTCGGTTGCTTCCTGTTTCTCAACAGTCTCTTCATGAGACTTTGCATAATCCAGCTTACGCTTTAACTCCTGCTCCTCTTCATCCAGACCTTCCCTGTTCAGTTCTGAATTACGACGGATTGATCTTGCACGCTTAGAATCAGCTCTGTCGCGCTTGAGCTGTTCTCTCAGCTTTGAACGCTTCTCATCGAGCATAGCTTTATCAACAGCAGAACCACCAGAACTCATAGCGTGTGAAGAGGCAGAGGCAGAGACTGAGGATGAGGCAGAGGAATCAGACTGTGCAGGAGCTGAAGACTGTGCAGGAGCTGAAGACTGTGCAGGAGCTGAAGACTGTGCTGCACCAACATCTGAAGAAGTATCCTCTTCATCATCAAGATTTATCTTCATTACTGTAGAGTCATCAGTAGGCTCTTCCGCATAAGTTACAAAACTTAATTCACAGAATAAGCCAATGAAGAAATATGTGAGAATCTTATTCGACCAAGATCTTCTCATTAGATAAAGCCTTAAACACAATTTAATCCAACCTTATAAGATTAAGTATAAGTAATGAAATTGTATTTAAATGATAAATCGCCTTTTTTTTAAGAAAATTATTCAAAAATGTGGAAAGGATTACATTTGAAACAGGATAAAGAATAAAATTACCCCTGAAAATAATCAGTTGTGTGAGGAAGGTCAAGAAAACAAAAATAAGGAAAAAAGCCTAATCCAGATTCTTAACCATATTCTTTCTGGTCCA
>NZ_CACVSS010000053.1:0-13892 GCF_902756765.1 uncultured Succinivibrio sp.
TCAGCAGCAGAGGAAGGCAAGTTAAAGCAGTCTGCTTCAAAGTTCTTCTCAAAGAGATTAAAGTATCCAATTCTGTTTGCTTTCCTAATTGCTGCATTCAACCAGTTATCAGGTATTAACATTATTCTTTACTTCGCTCCAAGACTGTTAGGTCTAGCAGGTATTGAAGATCCTGTTGCAGCTTCAATCGCTCTTGGTGTAACCAACCTGATTGCTACCTTTATCGGTATTCGCTTAATTGACCTTCTAGGCCGTAAGACACTTCTTTTGATTGGTTGCGTTGGTTATATCGCATCTCTATCAGTATGTACCTATGCATTCTTCCACTTCGAAGAGCTTAAGGTTGTTTCAAACGCAATTGATACCGCTTCAACTGCAGAGCAGTTAATCAACATGAACAATGAGACTGTATTCTTCACTGCTGAAGATAAGTCAAAGGCTGAAGTTGCTTTCGAAACTGCTAAGAAGAAGCTATCTGATTCAACTCAGAAAGATTCTTACACCGGTACTAAGGTTGCATTTGATGGTGAGTCATTAGCTGAAGTTCGTGATATCGCTCTTCAGGTTAAGCACGAGGCTTCATCTTCACTAGGTTCAGTAAGTACTCTGGTTCTTATCTGTATGATTACCTTCATTGCTTCTCACGCAATCGGTTCAGGCACCATCATCTGGGTATTCATCTCAGAAATCTTCCCTAACGATCAGCGTGCTGCGGGTCAGTCATTAGGTTCAGCAACTCACTGGATATTCGCTGCAGGTCTAACTCTGCTGTTCCCTATCGCAATTGCTAACTTCGACGCAGGCTTCATGTTCGGTTTCTTCGCTCTGATGATGGTTGTTCAGATTATCTGGTGTGCAGTCATGATGCCAGAGACCAAGGGCAGAACTCTTGAAGAGATTGGTGAAGCTTTATCATCAAAATAATCTATTTATAAATTTTCCATACTAACGTTTTGAGGCATCCTGTTTTCAGGGTGCCTTTTTTATTGGATTTACAACATGTATAATTGTGTGAAGATTTCTTAAATAACCTATAGCAAAAAAGAAAAAAAATGACTAAAGAAGAACTGATTGATAAAATAAAAAAACTTCTGGCGCTATCCGATAGCTCAAATCCTCATGAAGCGGCGGCTGCTCTTGCAAGAGCTCAGAAGCTGATGGAAAAATACAACATAGAATCAAAAGAGATCAATGCAGACAACGGAATTGATGAGATTAAGCTAAAAACACTCAGCAGCATCAGCACACAGCTAATTATGTCAAAACTGCTCAATATCATCAGAAAAGCATTTGGAGTCGAACCGATACTGCATACCAATAACTCCAGGGTTACAAACATCAGTCTTATCGGTCCTGCTGATATTCTGGAAAGCTGTGAATATATCTTTACCGTTCTATCCCGTCAGGCAGCATTTGCTATCGGAGAGTATACAAAGATGATGGATGGTGAAATCTATTTAGAAACGGCACGTAATGCAAGTTTTATGTGTGAGCTGCAGACAAAAACACCTTCTTTCTACAATACTGTCTACGGGAGTCAACTAACAAATCTTAGCTGTATCATGAATGAAATTTCGATGAACAACGATGCAGTTTTCAGAAACAGAACTTATAAAATATTGGGCGAAAAATTTAAAAAACTCCGAAATCTCGGATATCTTCGTGTGTCAGTAGGATTTGAACGTGGTCTAAAGCGTATTTTCACTTCCATAGCTAAAGAAAAGAAACAGGGCTTTATTCAGGGATATTTCAATTCCATCAGCGAGAAAATATGCGAATATGCTCAGCCATTTGAGATCCAGGAGAATATTGATAAATATATCAGTGATAAGCATCCAGATCTAAGTGAAGTTAGAAGACATTCTGTATATAACACCTTTGCAGCCTATCAGGCCTACCAGAAGGGAGTTAGTGAAGGAAATAAGGTATCATTAAACTCAGCCATCAAGGATTATGCCCCTAAGATGGATGCTATTGGGATGAAGTAATCATAGTTATTTCTTCTCTGAGCCAAAGAATATCTCTTCGAGCTGGGAGAGTTTTTCCTTAAGTTTAAACTCCTCTACTCCAGTGTAGGATCCGATTCTCAGTACAGCCCTATCATTGCTGTCATAAGCCTTCCATTTAATAAGCGTAGTCATTTCTCCTGCAGAATCCGGATCACCTGTCTTAAGAAAATTTACCAGTCTTAAGTGAAAGACTTCTGCCACATCCCTGCTCTTCTGGCTTGCATCTTTAGACATATTATTAAAGGCATATTTAAGCTCTGATGAATGATGTACACCAGAAAGCTCTCCTTTTGAAGACTTTGGAAGATAATCAAAGTGATAGACATAAACCTTCTGGGTTGCAGACAGATTATCAGCAAAAATTTTCATTCCAAGATTAAACATCACATCCCCCATAAATTCTGAAGCTTTTTCATAAACTGAGCTTTTTTCAGTTAATTTATAGAGATTTTTTAAAGATTCTGCGGTATTTTTGTCAAAATTTGCATATAAACCGCTATAAAAATCATTTTCGGTTAAATCGCTGTTTACAAACAGAGTACCTTCATTGGAGTTATATCCCATAAGCACGGATACATCGTTATAATTATTGCGCTTTAACTCCTTGTAAGGAGACAAGGGAAGAACATTTCCATCCAGATATGGAATCATAAAAGAGCCTCTGTTATGGGTAAAATCATAATCATAGGCACACTGATAAGCTAAAAGATAAGGATCAAGTGATCTGAGCATATCAACACCGGCATCAGAATCCTCTACTCCAAACTGTGAAAACAGTTTCTGACTTCTTTTCTGAGCAGTATCATGGTTCTGCTCTGAATTCAAGCCAACAAAAGGAAAGGAAATGATGGTTCCGCTGTGAAGAATCGCTTTTTGAAACATCCCCTTTACCTTTGGATTTAATATCAGGGCTGAGGCGGCCATTGCGCCAGCAGATCCACCTCCAACGGTTATATTGCCAGTATCTCCTCCAAAACTTTCAATATTCTGATTTACCCATTTAAGAGCTTCTATCAGGTCAAGATGCCCCCAGTTTCCGGTGGTTCCGTATTTCTTAAGAAGACTATTAGAATGCAAAAAGCCTTCTGCCCCAAGACGATAATTCACGGTTACAGTGATAATACCGTCTTTGGCAAACTGACTGCCATCATAAAGAGGAATTCCTGAAGTGCCTGAGGCATATGCTCCTCCATGAATCCATACATACACAGGAGCTTTACTTTCAGATGTAAGATTGACAGGACGGAAAATATTCAGACAAAGATAACTCTTGCCTCCACTCTGGGATGAGTCGTAATTTAAAAAGGCGGCCTGTGGTGCTATAGGACAGAATCTGTCTGCTTTAAATTTTTCTTTAAAAGGAGATGCTGCAACCGGAGGAGCGAAACGAAGTTCTTCGGTTACAGTCTGGGCATAAGGAATGCCTTTAAAGACCTCAACTCCATTCAACTCCTCGCCCTCAATCAGGCCGACAGGAGTTTCAACAAGAGGTGCAGACAGTACGGATTGAAGTCCTAAAAGAAAAATAAATAGAGAAAAATAAATTTTGAGCTTCACTTTCAAAACTGCCCCATAAAACAGATATCTGTCTTAATTATAGAAGGTGAAACTATATAGAGAAAAAGAGTTTCACTAAGGCTATCCAAGTGAAGAATTAGAGGATAGAAAACAAATCTCAAACCTTTCGATTCATTCAATCTTCCTAGACTATGCGTAATCTAATGCATTAGAAATCGATTAATATTCGGCGATTAAATCTTTCAAAACTAGGTGAGTGTTACTGATGTGTAACATCATGTAAAACAAAGACTTTTGATATTTATGAAGTTTTCGCTTATCTTTTGGCACTCTATATCTTTGTAAATAAAATCAAGAAAATAGTAAGTTATCACCACTGGTGACAATTTTTAGAATTGATGTATCAATACTTATAATGTGTCCTATTCCAAAATGAGTACTAACCAAAACAAAATTATGTAATATTTAACTTATCGTTAGATGAAGGTGATATTAATTATATTTACCTGGACTATCAGACTTTAACTTTAATGAACTCTTTGGTTGTAATTTGAAACAGCAGATTATGAAAATTATCTTGACCATTTTTTTTTGGAGATTTGTTGTTAGGAAAGGATTCTTGCTGATAAGTGTCCTTAAGAATTAGATAAAACCGGACTAACTACCAATGAGAGACTCTAGTAATCTTTAGGGCTTGCTTTTCTGTAATGTGTTCAACATCGTCATGATCTAAATTAACTTTTTTTCAACCCACCCTTTTTCATGATTAGCCCACAGGTATGTTTTTCCACCAACTCCCCAAAAAGAATAACAAGGATGATGAACCCATTTAATGACAAATTTACCAAACTTTACGAAATAATCAGTTACAAGACTTTCATTAATCTGTTCCATTTTTTTACGCTATATTTTAATTGAAGTATTTCTTTACACGTTCTTTTTCAGTATTTGGAAGTTTCGACCAAAACAATTGCTTGGTTAAATCACTCAATTTAACATTACGACCTAAAACTCTCGATATATTTTCAAACCAAAGCTTCCTATTGTATGGTATCTGTACATACATTCCCGATTGATCTGCGGTATCATTTAAATAGTCTTTGTTCTTATTCATTTCAGCCTATCTACCAATGACTTACTCCAGCTATCTCTAGAGCTTGTTCTTCTGAAATATCATCTATATTTTCAGAATACCGATCAAATCTCTTTTCAATCCAACCTTTTTTAGGGTTGATCCACTTATACATTTTGCCTTTCAAATAATCTGTTTTTGGATGAACATGTTTATAAACAAATTCTCCGAATCTGACATAATAGTCTGTCACTAATTCACCATTCGAGGATTCCATAATAGATTTACTTCTTGTCATTAAAATAAAAAACAATTCTTCTTAGACCATTTTAATTTCATATCGTTCCAGATTTGGATATGTATGGCAAAAGATTATTCTAAATGTAAACTCCTTTGAAAATTGAAGTAAATCTTGAGGATATTATTTGAAATCTCTCTCAAAAATAAACATGACTCATATGTAGTTTTGAATTTAAAACATAACATTAAGATTGAATCCCGATGTAATTGTACAGTCCTTTTGGGCATGCACTCCTAATAACATATTATCCATATTTATTAAGTTACGTAGAGGTGAACCTTGAATATTCAGCAGCAGACTGCCTTGCATGAGTTCTGTCAGTATTGGATTAACAGAAATAAAGAAAATGAAAACCGAAACGGATCATACGAAAAAAGTGATACTCAAAAGTTTTGGTTAACTCTTATTCAAAACGTATTCGGAATGTCCTCCTTCAATTTCAATCTGGAATTTGAAAAGAGTATAAATATTAGGCGCACTGGGGGGTAGAGCCTAATTCTTCCTCAGAAAGAACAAAGTTTATTGACCTATTTATACCTTCCACTAATGTTCTTATTGAACAAAAAGACTCCAAAAAAGATCTTACAAAATCATATCCTCAATCTGACGGTTCAGCCTTAACACCATTTGAACAAGCCAAACGTTATTATGAAAATCTTCCTTTTTTTGAGAAAGGACAATATATTGTAACCTGTAATTTCAAGGAATTTCGTGTCTATGACATGAACCTC
This sequence comes from uncultured Succinivibrio sp., assembly GCF_902756765.1. Lineage (NCBI taxonomy): Bacteria > Pseudomonadati > Pseudomonadota > Gammaproteobacteria > Aeromonadales > Succinivibrionaceae > Succinivibrio > uncultured Succinivibrio sp. Next base: position 5,632 of record NZ_CACVSS010000053.1, read on the forward strand.
AAACTTCCTGAGCAGGTCATTAAGCTCGAGGATCTAGAGAACGAAATCTATCGTTTGGATTTTCTTGTAAAAAAGGATGCAGGTGTTCTTACTAAGGAAGAAAAACTTTCTGTTGATGCCGGTAACCTAATTGGAGATATCTATAGACACCTTTTAACTCTATACAAAAATCCTGATGATCCAAAAGTTTCGAGCGATATCAATAAGCTTTGTGTGCGTTTGGCATTCTGTCTTTATGCAGAGGATGCTGGCCTTTTTGGCGAACATTCAGCATTCTATAAATATCTGAGCAACACCCCAGCAGAACAGATGAATGGAGTTTTACAGCTTCTATTCAAGGTTCTAGATACAAAATATGAAGATAGAAGTGTCAATCTTGGAGACAAATTAAATGAATTTCCTTATGTAAATGGAAACCTCTTTAGTGATCCAATTGAAATTCCACAGCTTGATGATAAGTTCAAAGATCTTCTTTTGAACAAAGCCAGTATCGGATTTGACTGGAAGGACATCAGTCCTACAATCTTCGGTGCAATTTTCGAGAGTACCATCAATCCTGAAACACGTCGTTCTGGAGGAATGCACTACACCTCTCAGGATAATATTCATAAGGTTATTGATCCTCTCTTTTTAAGAGATTTACGAGAGAAATTTAATCGTATTAAGAATTTTAAGAAAGATGGAAACAGAATAAATCGATTAAAGGAATTCCAAAAGGAACTGGGACATTTGAAATTCCTTGATCCTGCCTGTGGAAGTGGAAACTTCCTAACCGAAACCTTTCTCTGTCTACGCCGCCTTGAAAATGATGTTATGCGTGAAATCTATGGCGGTCAAACCTCGTTACAGATCGAGGAATTAAAACATCCTATCTATGTAACTCTTGATCAGTTCTACGGAATAGAAATAAACGAATTTGCTGTTGCTGTCGCTCAAACGGCTTTGTGGATTGCAGATTTGCAGATGAAAAAAGAAACAGAACTGATCATTCAAAGCAATCTCGATTACCTTCCTTTAGTTTCATACAACCATATTCGCTGCGCTAATGCTTTAAGAATTGATTGGAATGACATTGTGCCTGCAAGTGAGCTTTCGTACATTATGGGAAATCCGCCGTTTTCAGGAAAAAAGTATCAGACAGAAAGTCAGAAGCAAGATTTGAAGGAAGTTTTTGAAGAGGACACAAACAAATATGGAAGTTTGGATTATGTATGTGCTTGGTTTAAAAAAGCTGCATTATTGTCTTGCGTAAATAAAAATATTAAGTCAGCCCTAGTTGCAACAAATAGTATTACACAGGGAGAACTTGTTGGTGCGTTATGGAAAATACTATTGTCTTATGAAATTCAAATAGATTTTGCTTATAAATCATTTAGATGGGATAACGAAGCTACAGATAAAGCTCATGTTCATGTTGTGATTGTTGGTTTTTCGAATGAAAAGAGTGGCTTCAAGGGAAAAATGCTTTTTTCTTCAGACGGCAGCTGCAAAGTTTGCAATATCATCAACGGATACTTAAACAATGCTGTAAATATCGTAATTGAAAGTCGAAATAAACCAATATCAGCAACCAAAGTTATGACAGATGGCAATGTTCCAATTGATGGAAATTATTTAAAACTTGAGGAAGATGAATATCAGCTGTTTAAAGAAAAAGAACCTCAGTCTCTCAAGTACATAAAAAAACTAGTTGGTAGCGAGGAATATATAAATAACAAACCTCGATACGTTTTATGGTTAGTTGACTGTCCTCCAGACAAGTTAAGAAAAATGCCGATGACCATGGAGAGGGTCGAAAAGGTTAGAGAGTTTAGACTTAAAAGTAAAAGCGCTGTCTATTTAGCAGATACATCAACAACATTTAGAGATAAACGAAATCCAGAGTCTGCGTTAGTTATTCCAAGGGTTTCTTCTGAAAGACGCACATATATCCCAATGGGATTTATTGATAAAGGAACTATTGTTCTTAATGCTGCACTGATTTTGCCTCTTGCCAGTCTATACGATTTCGGCATCTTAACTTCATCCACTCACATGTCTTGGATGCGAACCGTAGCAGGAAGATTAGAGACACGTTATCGCTACTCTAAGGACATCGTTTATAACAACTTCATTTGGCCAGAAGTAAACGAATCTCAAAAAGAAAAAGTAATAAAAACAGCACAAGCTATCCTGGATGCACGAGCACTGTACCCTGACAGTTCCTTAGCTGACCTTTACGATCCGCTCACTATGCCAATAGAACTGTTAAAAGCTCACGAAGCCAACGATAAGGCTGTTTTATCACTTTATGGCTTAGCACCTGACTCAACAGAAGAGCAGATTGTTGCACACCTGATGGAACTGTACAAACAGAAGGTTGATGAGCTTGAGCCAGAAAAGAAAAGTGCCTCTGTTCCAAAAAATCCAAGAAAGAAAAAAGAGTCAATACAGTCAGAACCGTCAGTAGAGTCAACTCAGACAGTACAGCCAAACACTTTAGTAAGTCCATCTCCTTCTGATAGCAAAGATGAAGCTGCCGTAACTTCTTCTGAAACTAACCAGAGCGAAATTCAAAATGGAGATATAAACGCAAAAACGGCTGATAAGAAAAAAGAACCGGCTCAGACTTCATTATTATTTGATGATTTTGTGTAATAAAGAGGAATTATCATGGAACAGCAATTATTTTCTAATTTAACCGATATTCCATTACCACCTAATGCTGTTGATACACTTGAACAGAGTTCATATGTTTCTGCATTGATTAAGTTTATTAACAATGCCCAGATGCCTACCACCATAGCTCTGCAGGGAGAATGGGGAAGTGGAAAAACCTCTCTTATGAATCAGATCGCCGGACAGCTATGTCTTAACTATGGAACCATCTGTAAATTCAGTGATGAAAATTATGTTGATCAACGTTCTGAAGACGATTTCCCTTATTTAGGCGTATGGGTTAATACCTGGCAGTATTCTTTGATGAAAGATGAGCGAGAATCTCTTGTTTCAATAGTTCAGGGAATCACCTCTCAGATTACTCAGCAGGTATCAACCTATCTTAAGGATAATGCTAATTCTAAGGTTATAGCCTCAAGACTTTTAGGTGCTCTAAGATTCGCCGCCGTTGCTACAACAAAAGTTGGTTTAGGTTTTATGGGGGCTAATCCTAATTCAATTGACAATATGCTTGGCGGCAATGGAAACAATATTCCAGAACAGCATGATCCTGATTTCTTCAGAAATGAGTTGCAGAAAGCAATTGTTGATTTTAAGCGTCAAATAACAGAGTATCGAAAGACACTCAAGCAATCATCTCCTTTTAAAGGATTTATATTCTTTGTAGATGATCTGGATAGACTTGATCCTCCTGTTGCTGTACAGATTTTGTCCTTGATGAAGAATCTGTTCGAGGTTAACAACTGCATATTTATTCTGGCAATCGATTATGAAGTAGTTATTAAAGGTCTTGAAAAGCGGTTTGGTAAAAAAACAGAAGAGAATGAACGAGAATACCGTTCCTTCTTTGACAAGATCATCCAATTGTCATTCAGATTACCAGTAAGTCAGTACAAAATAGACAACTATCTAAAGGATGGCTTAAAGAATATCTGTTACACAGGTTCAAAGACCGAGTCTGAAAATATGCTAAACGAAATTATTTCAGATTTGAATTCTATGACAATAGAAACATGTGGGACAAATCCAAGAGCTATCAAAAGAATGCTTAACACATTATCTTTGGTTAGAGAGATAAGTGTTACTAAGATGAAAAAGCTTTACTCAGAAAATTCTAATATAAAGTTTGACCTTGCAAGTGATAAGGAGGATATAAAGCTTTATTTTAAACTTCTATTTGCTATGGTCTGTGCTCAGGTTTCATATCCAATCCTTTATGAAAACCTAATATCTGAACCTGATCTGTTTAAATGGACCTCTCTGGGCAGCAACGCAGTTTCTTCCGATGATGGTGAGGAATCAGAAGGAAATTCAAATCAGATTCCTATATATCTTGATCCTTCAGATTTTATGCTTGAATCTATTGTCTCAAAAGATATCTGGATGAGAAAACGTGTTAACAATATCGGTAGATTTCTCTCCATGCTGGTTAAATTGATTGTTGATAATAAGAAGAGAAAAGGTGACACAAATCTGTCTACCACTGCCGATTATATTTCCTTGATAACCGATTTTACCTCTGTTACTTCTGCAACCTCGGATGAAGATCAGAAACTTCGCCGTGATCAGGGCTCTCTACCAGAATTTTTAAGCTCATTAAAAGACGCTGGTTATGGATCCACAATCAGAGATAATGCAAGCAAATTTATGGAGAGATTCTTCCATAGCTATTCACCAAAGAATCTGATCATCAACTATGACAGCGAGAACCGCCTAATCACTGTTTCATGCACAACACAGGGTAAGGCAATAGCTATGCTATGCCAGATTGACTTTAGGGATAGACCAAAGGATCGCAAAGACAGATTTATGATCTTTAATGAAACAGGCGGGTTCTTCTCGATTGTGAATGAAGTAAAGAGAAGTACACCTACTCAGACTGAAAACCCAGACAAAATTACAGATGAGAATATGAAATTTGTCTCTGATGAGTATCAGAGACTCACTGGATGTACTCCTCTGTCCTGGAGCAAGGAATTAGGATAGGAGTTGTTATGACATCTGTAATTAATAATTTTGCTAAGGCCTGTGCTTTTGTGATTTTTGCTGATGGGAAAGTTGAGGTTTCAGAGCTTGATTCAGCCAAAGCACTTTTTGAAAAATACGAACTGGACTGGTTTGAAGGAGAAACTTTAATTAAGCAATACCTAGATTCTTTCATTGATGCCAGCGAGGAAGAACATACTGATTCTACCAATCAAGAAATATATCTTGGCAATCTTGAGTTGGAAGGTATCGACTGCTTTGAGGTACTAAAAGATCTTGCAACAATCATTGTAAGTGATGGTGAAGTCGCTTATGGGGAAGTTGAGATAATCCATATATTAACAGAGGCTTTTGGATTAGATTCAATTTTTGCAAGTTTGGCTTTGTTAACAGCAGTTGCGAATAAACCTAATTTAAAGTTCAATCTGGAAACAGGAGAATAGCTATGAGTAAAACTCCTTTTTTATACAGGTTTGCATCGAAGCTTAATGAAGCTCCTGTTGATATTCCAACGATTCATTTTAATTCAGACAAACAGATGAATGTTTTTGAGGATGGTTCTTTTTGTTGGAATGGTGTAACCAGAAAAACATACACTAATATTCATACTGTTGGTCATAATGTTCCAGCGCACCGAACTCCTTCAGGGAAATGGGTACCAGCCAAAAATGTAAAAGGCAAGACCGATAGAAGAGTTGGTCATTAACTTTAGTTTATAAAGGAAAAGTAGATGAGGCTAACAGAGCAACATCTGTCTGTGCTATTTAACATAAAAACAAAAGTCTTAGATAAGAAAACTGAGTGTTCCGGAGCCATTTTTAAGGATGGCTCTTTTTCTTTCTCTTGTGGAGATAAGCATACCGCAAGAGTTGACGATAGCAGTGATTTTATCTGGCACTCACATACGTCAGGCAAGCTTATGATGTCAGTTGATGACTGGCTTTGTTTCTTTATTTCTAAAGCAACTTGCTCAGCCTTATTTGCGGATAACAGGATTCTGGTGGTAAAGAAAACGGATTTTCACAAAAAGCTACACGAGAAACTATATCAAACAGCAGTTGAATTTAAGGGATTTCATTCAATCTTATACCGCAACTTTATTTCTATTTTAGATGACTATTTCGATGTAGAAATAGAAAATCTTAAAGAAGATGAAATCAGTCCTGACCTTTTCAGAGTTGAGTATCAGGTTATAGATAACAAATGAAAGCAGTAACCATCGGAGTTTATTAAATGTATCTGATTCTGGCTATTGACGAGGATGTTCATGCTGATGCTGTCCTGTATTATCTTGAAAAATATGGAAAGAAGGTAAAACGCTTCGATCCTGCTTTCTTATTTGATGAGTATGGTTCAATCGAAACAGAAGCTCGAAGAGAAAAAATCATTATAGATATCTCCTGTACGTCTGGAAAGCTGATATTTACTAATGGAGACATTGTTTCCTCTGACGATATTGAAGGTGTTTACTGCAGAAGTTTTTATATTCCAAAGGCAAAAGACAGCAGTTCTACTGCAGACCAGCTTGCAACCGCTGAAATCCGTTCTACTGTTCAAGGTTTTTTCTCACTGATTCCACAAAGCTGCAGATGGATTAACAATCCGTATACTGAAGATAAGGTTGATAACAAGATTTATCAGCATCAGTGTGCAGTTGCTCATGGACTTGATATCCCTGACACAATTGTTACCAACTGTTCTGATAATGTTAAAGCTTTTTACGAGAAGCATAACGGTAAGATTATCATCAAGCAGTTAAGTGATATTTCTCTGATTGATGAAAACCCATTTGTAAATGAGGATGGTTACAACGATGTGGAGTTTAAAGGATTTTATACAAGTCCTGTAAACGCCTCTGATTTGGCTTCTCTTGAAGAATATTTTGATCCTGGCAGTGCACCTGTGCTACTTCAGGAAGCTTTATGCAAGAAATCAGAATTACGAGTGACAATCATTGGTGATAAATGCTTTACCTATAGAATTTTCTCTCAGGAAAAACAAAAGTCAAAAATTGACTTTAGACGAGTTGACCAGCTTAGAACAGAAAAAACAGAACTTCCTACAGATATCAGGGAGAAGTTAATCACGCTACTCAAATTCTGGGGGATAATCTTTGCAACAGTTGATCTCGTGGAAACCACAGATGGAAAAATTGTGTTTCTTGAAGCGAATGTTTGCGGAAACTGGTTATGGCTTGAAAAAGAACAAGAGGGCTCGGAAATTGCGCAAGCAATTGCAGAAGTATTAGTAACAGAAAAAAAGGACAGGTAGAGCTTCTGTTCTGACATACTAAAAAAGTAAAAATTTAGCATAAGATAACTTAGGTAGCCAGTTACCTAAGTTACATTATGAGAACATGCAGAAACAGCTCTTGAGGCGTTAAGGAAGCATACATTTGCAAATAAAGTAATGCGCATTGAACCTGCTGTTTAACCTGGAAAATTAAACTTTACTGATTAGTGCGAGCTTCTACCAGATTTCCAAGGGAAACAATCCTGCAGCTCTTTTTGGCAAAGCCAAGGCCTATTCCATAGATTTTCTTATATCCTTTAGAAATAAATTTTGAGGCATAGTCTTTTTGGATAATTTGCTTGGTTGCCTCTTGGGCTGCATCATAGCAGTACTCAAGTTTTTCGGTCTTTTTCAGTTCCAAAATACATGCTATTTCCGAATCAAAGTTATCAATGATAATATCTGAGAAACCGGTTCCAGTCTCAATTTCCTCATAGTATTCAAGACCTTTAGTTGAAGCAGCTATTCCAAGAATGCCTGTCATAAATCCATGATAATAGAGCTCATCACCGCTGTTTCTGATACTTAAGAACTCTTTTAGCATAGTAGAAATAAGCATCTGAGCTTCTTCAGTCTTATTCTCCATGAGTAAATCCACTAGGCTTAGAGTCTGATTAAACCAGTGATGATTATTCTTGGTGTATAGGTTCTCAAACTTATTCTTAAAACAGAGAGCAACCTCATTATTTGGAATTCTGATTTTAACCCTGTCTGTAGAGTATGTTTCTTCAGCATAGGTTGCATATCCTGTATGCAGCATTAAGGTCATAAAGATATCAAAATCCATGTTATTGTTAAGATCAGGATATGTGGTAAATTCCTTTAATGAAATCTCAATGACATTTCTGTCTGAGAACCGCTGTAATCTGTCGACATTACCTGAATCATGAGCCTCAATACTGTTCTTTGCAAACATGGAAACAATGTCATTACCACTGGTGTTTACCCAGAATGGCTGAGGTGCATAGATATCTTTCTGAGTTGCTGCATAGCAGTAGCTGATTAGACTCCATGGACAGTAGATGTGTTTATCTCCGAATCTGTAGCCGTCATACCATTCTTTTACTTCATTCTCTTTCTCAGAAAGTCCACAGTCAGCTAAGAGTTTATGAGTTTCTTCCTCTGTGAAGCCAAAGAAACCGGTATATGGTTCAGCATTCATTCCAAAAGTTGTAAAGTTATTGGCATCAGTAAACACACTCTGATGAGCTACACGCAGACAACCTGAGACGATTCCTTTGTAAAGCCATGGATCTGGATTTTGCTTGAAGGTGGTCACGCTGATTTTTCTGATGATTTCAAGTATCTTGTTGTAATATGGCTCT
>NZ_CACVSS010000054.1:0-13732 GCF_902756765.1 uncultured Succinivibrio sp.
GAAAAAGATTTTCTCTATAGCAACTTGTATCGCTGTTGTTCTAACCGGCTGTATGTCAGCAGAAGAACAGGCCGCAGCAAACAAGGTTATTACAGCTCTACCAACTGAGGTTGAGGGGTGTACTTTTATTGCCGATGTTGACAACAATGGACCATACTCTACTGTCGGTATGGCTAGATTCAACCTAAAACATCAGGCAGCACAGATGGGAGCAACCCACCTGGTTGAAAAATACGCTCATACAGCGCATATTTCATTTAAGCTTCTAGGTGTTGTTCTATCAGGCAGAGCCTATAAGTGTCCTGTAGGAAAAGGTCCAATTGTTAATAATGAGAATGGAAAACTTCAGTATGATTTTCCAATGACTGATCCTGAGCAGGATATCATTAACGACTAGTCTTCCAAATATATTCCGCCCGATCTCTTAACACCGCAGATAGCTCTCTGCGGTGTTCTATATCAAGTACGTACAATCTGTTATATAGACATTCTAATTTGAGAAGATTTTTCTCCAGATCTCTTCTACCTTGAGTGTTGCAGGAATTCTGTCAGAAACAGCAACTACTCTTGGGAAATCAGCAAGAGAAAGCTCATGATAAACCTGTCGGATATCAATATAGGCTGATATAAGAGCATCTGTAATATTCTTATCTACAATTCCCAGATTTGCACATTCCTCAAGAATACGAACATTATCAGACCAGAGCTTCATCTGAGGATAGGCTGGCGCATATTTTAAAAGAAGATACTGAGAGATGAACTCAATATCAATCATGCCTCCGACGCCATGCTTGATATCGTAGAGAGAGTCTCCTGAACGATCAAGATGAGAGCGCATTTTCTCTCTCATGCTGACAACATCTTCCTTCAGCTTTCTCTCATCCCTAGGAGTTCTTATGACCTCCTCTCTAATCTGGTTAAACTTCTGGATAATATCAGGAGAACCTGCAATAGGACGCGCTCTTACCAGAGCCTGATGCTCCCAAGTCCAAGCTCTGCTTTTCTGATAAAGCTCAAAGGAATCTGTATCAGAAATCAGTAATCCAGTGTCTCCATCCGGTCTTAATCTCATATCAAGATCATATAGAATTCCACCTACGGTTGTGGTGGTAGCCAAATGCATAATTCGCTGAATCAGTCTCTGGTAGAAAATACTTTCTGGAACAGAGTTTTCTCCATTGGTTACGCCGTCTCCTGCTTTTTTGATGAAAACCATATCAAGATCGGACTTATAACCAAGCTCAATACCGCCAAGCTTTCCATAACCGATTACAGCAATACCGGGATCTTCTACGCTCCTGCCCTCTGGTTCACCGTATTTCTTAGCATTAAGTTCCCAGGCAATGACAATAAGCTCTTTGATAAAGGCTTCAGCAAGCCAGGTTAGTGCATCAGAGATCTTCATAAGTGGTAGCTTTCCGGCTTTATCTGAAAGAGCAATTCTGAAAACCATCATCTTTTTGAAAAGACGCAGCTCTTCCATAACCGCCTCAAGATCATCTCTATCGATTCTTAAAAGCTGTTCCTGAAGCATAGAAAGAAACTCATCAGGTGAAGGAGGCTTGTTGAAATACTGAGGTATAAACAGCTCATCTAACAGAATCGGATGAGAGGTAATCAGTTCACTTGCAAAGTGGTTTTCCTTCAAAAGCTCAATAAATCTCTCTAAAACCTCATTCTTATCTCTTAAAAGCTGAATATATGGAGTTCTCAGAGCAATCTTTTCTATAAGACCTGACATGCGTTTGAATAAGGCGGCAGACTGTGGCTCCCTTGCAATCAAATAGATAACCTTAGGCATAAGCTCAAGCAGAGTTTCTCTGCCTACTGGGCCAACAGGCATACGAGATAAAGAGACCTTAAGATTCAGGATATCTCCTGCCATCTCTCTGGTATTGTCCTTATTGACCATATGAGGCTCTAGTTCTGCGCACATTTCCACAAGATCGCTGTCTGCCTCCCAAAGATCGAAATTCTTATAATCTTCCTCTGAATCTTCCTCATCAGCCACAACCTTCTTGAATTCCTCATGCACGAAATGCATCACTTCATCAAGATCATGCCGGAAAGTTTCCTCAGAAGAATAGTTCATTGCAGCTAAAACTCTGGACATATCCTTAGGATTATCTGGCAGATTCTGTGTCTGTTTATCTGAGAATTCCTGAATTACATTCTCAAGTCTCCTCAGAAAAACGTAACACTTATCAAGTTTCTCACAGATATCTCTTGGAATCAGATCCAAGGAAATGATGTTCTTAAGGCTCTTGCGCAGAGCCTCCTCTCGAAGTTCATAATATCTTCCACCTCGCATTAAAGAGAAGGCCTGAGCGATAAATTCAACCTCTCGAATGCCACCTTTTCCAAGCTTGAAGTTGTTATTTAAACATCTGCGCCTTACCTCAGACTCAATCAGATGCTTTAATTTTCTTAAAGACTGAATAGCACCGTAATCAAGGTATCTGCGATAAACAAAAGGACGCAGCATGGAGGTCAACTCCTGAGCATAGGCATCAAGAGTTCCGTGCTGACCTAAAATTCTTCCCTTAACCAGAGCGTAACGCTCCCAGGTTCGGCCCTGAGTTTCGTAGTAGATCTGCAGTGCATCAAAAGAATTTACAATAGCCCCTGCATCGCCAAAAGGTCTTAAACGGAGATCAATACGGTAGCAGAATGAGTCAGATGTGATATCAGAAAGGAAATTTGCTGAACGCTGAACAATCTTTGAGAAAAATTCCCTAAAAGTTACAACTCTAGGACCTGCAGTCTCACCTTCCCTAGGATATGTGAAAATCAAATCTATATCCGAAGAGAAATTAAGTTCCTGACCACCAAGCTTTCCCATTCCTATTACAAGCAAAGGCAGAGGAGAGCCATCAGAATCAAAGGCCTCACCGTAAACTTTCTTTAACTGAGTGCGGACAACCTCTAAAAGACGAAGGACAATTGCCTCGGCTAAGGCAGAGAGTTTTAAAAAGATTTCATCTATATTGGCGAAGCCACAGAGATCTCGCCAGGCTATGGCCATGTGATGGATTCTTCTTAAGATTCGGAGGCGACGCTTGAGATCAAAATCATTTAGCTTCTCATCAAGATATTCTTTAACAAAAGACTCAGGATCGGAATGAAAAGAAGAGTCATCCAGAGCTCCTTCCTGTATAAGAGAACAGCATTCCTTTGGATATGAGAAAATTGTATTTGAGACAAACTCCGATAATGCAAGAACAAATCTGAATTCCGGACGTGCATCAAGAATTGCAAACTGCTCTTCGCTAAGTTTGCTCTTGAGGCGTTCATACTGTATGTCAGAGTGCTGTTTTAATTCGTCTGGTAAATTCCTGTAATCGGTTGATTCTGGCTGTATTGAAAAATCCATCAAAAATCCTTACTTTGCCATCAAGGACAAAAGCAACCTGAGCTTCAGAGGGATCAGGAACAGCTTATTTGCCTTCTCACTTTCACGGATCTTCTCGTAACAGGAAGCAATGCCCTTTGAGTTTTTCCTGAATCTGCTTAATAGCGTTCTCTTTGAAACATGTCGGCATACTCTGTGGAAAGATTTTAAAAGTCTGATAATAATCTGCAGGTCTCGCTTATATTCGATTGGCTCCTTTCTGCCGATAATAAATGCCAGAAAATTTCTGCGCTTTAAATACTTCAAAGACAGCAGAAGTGAATCCAGTAGCGAGATAATCTGGGAGAACAGAACCGCATCACGAGAAATCAGGAAGTAGCCGTACATTTTCTCAAAAAGAGCAACCTGAGCAGTTACGTAGTCTATAAACGTCTCAGCACTATCAAGTTCGCAGAAATCTATAGAAGGTCTACTCTGCTGCTGCAGAAGCGCAGCACGGTGCATCTTGGAGAAAGGCTCTAAAAGCAGAGGAATATTGTTCGCAGCAAGATGCGTACATAGAATTGAGAACAGATTTAAAATTTCGTCAGAATGAACAGAGGTTTCCTTAAGTTCAATTTCAAGTTCACTAAGAGGATACCTGTTTGAACTGTCAACCTCTATATAGCCCTGATCGAAAGCTACCTCAAAGGTGCTGTCCAAAAGCTCAAGATTAAAAAGGTAACGGGTAAAATTGATACGGCAGATTGGCTTAAGACGTTTCTGAATTCCTTCAAGATCAAAGTCTGAAGGCAAAGCTTCCTTTGGAAACTTCATCAGATTTGGAACACCGTCAGAAACTTCAATTGGAAGATTATATTCCTGTCTCTTATGAAGACCACCGATGTTTTCTCCTTTTACCTTTAAGGTCTGCTCAGAGAAATCATCACCGCGTCTGATTCTAAGTCCGGCATGAATACCGAATAAGGCCTTATCGTCAGTATCAAAGTAGGTATTATCAAGATGCAGTGTAGTTTTATTGCTTACTGCGCCTATGTGTGAAAATATCTCGTATAGATTTGAAGCATCTCCATCAAATCCAAACTTTAGCTCAATCTCTTTGTCCTGCATTAACATTCTCTCCAAAACAGAGTACGGACCTCATACAAAAATAACTCTGTTTTTCTAAAATTATGCAGCATTGTTGTAATGTGAATAATCCGCTGCAAAGACTTTTATATCATTTTCTGACTATTGTACTTGCTATTTTTTTTATCATCTAGCTTTTCACCTCAAATATTAAACAAAAGTATGACTTCAAGAAAAATGCGCCAATAATTCAGAAAGAAAACAAAGTAATATTCAAACAAAGTCTTTTTATTAAATTTGCAAAAAAATTGTGTGCAAACTCGTAGTTAACTCGTGACAGATTAAAACATTAAGCAAAGCTTGTGCTAAAATCTTTGTAGAACAAGAATGATTTAAGGATTATCAAGTGATTTCTATTAAAAAAATTATATCAGGCTCACTGTTAGGTTTATGTATCTGCGCCACAGGTGCAGTTCAGGCAGAACCAGAAAACAATACCGACACCGATGAAATTAAGACACCTAAGGCAAAAGAAGTATCAGATCTTCAGATCGGAGATACTCTTTACGTTTCTGAAAATGTAAATGTCTGGCTTAGAACCTGCCCTAGAGCAAACTGCAAGATTGTTAATTCAATTCACGTTGGTGAAAGAATTACCTTTAATAAACTCTCTGATGATAGAAAGTTTGTTGAAATTACCTACAATGGCAAAGAGTACTGGATGCAGTACCGTGACCTTCAGGTGGAGCCATGCGGTGAAGCTAAGGTTGATGAGCTCGAAGGCAAGATTGCAGAACTTAAGAATTCTCTTGAGAACTACGACTCAGAAGTTGCAGCAAACTACAGAGCAGCAAAAGCAAAAGTTGAAAAGCTTGAGAAAGAAAACGCCAGCTTAAAGAGTACTCTTGCAGCTCAGAATGAAAAGATAGAAGATCTTGATGCAACCAGAAGAGATTTCGCAGACAAGCTTGAGACAAAAGAACTAGATATGCAGATGAGGTGGTGGCTTCAGGGTGCAGTGATTGCCTTCTGTGGTGCCATTATTGGAATTATCTGTGTTTACATTCCAAGACCATCCTCAAAGAGAAAAAATCGTTTCTAGTCCTTCCAAACAGGCTTTAGCATAGACAAACAAAAAATGAGTTCGAAAAAAAAATCGAGCTCATTTTTCTTTTAACTTTATCTAACAAGAATTCCCCCGCTCTAAGTGGGGAGTATGTCACGACAAGGAAAACTTTTTAGAAAGTCAGTTTTCCGCAATTTTCTGTTTTATCTTCATAACTCCCAGATCAAGAGCCGCTTCAACAGGTTCATTGTTTTTTATAATGCTGTTGAGAGTCTGCTCCATTGGCTCCCACACATTTGCCATCTCTGGAATTGTCGGCATAGGATCGGCATACTCAACCTGTGCAGCAATGGCACTGGCATAATCATCGTTAGTTATTTCCTCTTTAGATAAAAGCTCTTTGATAGGAGGAAGCTCTGCTATTCTGTGATAGCGTTTTAAAGCAAACTCCGTCTGATTTATGAACTTTATAAACTCTTCTGCGAGTTTCTTGTTCTCGGATGTAGAGCTGATAGCATATGATTTCACTCCAAAGAAAGGTCTCATCGGAGTTCCGCCTAGAAGCTTTGGCAAAGGAGCAACACCATAGTTGATCCCCGAACTTGCATATCCGTCTAAGCTCCATGGTCCATTGATGATAGCTCCAACCTTTCCGGATTTGAACATCTCATCTATATTAGCCCAGCCTTCCTGACCTAAGACTGACATAGGTACATGTTTTTTGGCAAAGTCAGCAAGAATAGAAACACCCTTTACCGCCTTATCGTTATCAAGCCCTATGTTATATGGATTGAACTCTCCTTCAGAATTCTGCTTGAACACATATGAGCCGTATGCGCCAAAAAAGCCATAGCTGTAATAGAAATTATCTACTTTGCTGATAAGCCCATAGATGCCTTGATCCTTGTGCTTATCTGTAAATTCTATATACTCATTCAGAGTCTCAAAAGGAACAGGCATAACATCCTTGTTATAGTAGACAATAAGTGCCTCTATGGATCGAGGAACACCATAGTATTTGCCCTTAACCTTAAACAGTTCAGTTGCTGTCTCTATATAGTGAGATTTTTCCTGATCCATATTTTCAATAGGAGCAAGAATGCCTTTTGACATTGCGTCACCAACACGGTCAGATACAATCAGAAAAATATCCGGAGTCTTCTCTCCCCTGCTTATCAAATCCGCAACATCGTAAACATGGTGGGCTGAGTCTTTCCCCTGAATATCAACCTTCACGCCATACTTCTTCTCAAACTGGTCTGCAAAATCTCTTATACCATCAGCCTTGTTAAGATCTTCCCACACCGTAAGAGTTGCACCGTAGGATGACAAACCAAGCAACATAAGAGCAAAACCAAGAGAAACTTTAAGTGTATTCTTCATATCAGAGTTCTACCTTTCAATATCCCAAAAACAAGCCTGCCCAGTTAAACCTTAACCTTGGCAACAAGTTCAGACAGTTCTGCAACAGAACTGCTTGCATTGTTGACCACGCTCTGAGTTTTCTCAACCTCAACCACAAAGCCCTGAGCTGAACTGGTAATGTTCTGCATATTTGAGGATATCTCTGCAGTGGCTGTAGTCTGTTCCTCAGCAGCGGTCGCAATCTGATTAATCTGAGAATTAACAACCGAAACCTTGTTGATAATCTCATTTAACAGCACTTCAATTGAGGAGGCATCCTCAGCTAGAGAAAACATTGAGGAAACAGATTTGGACATAGACTCATTGGCAAGGTTAGCTTCATTCTGTACCAGGGTAACCATGCTGGTAATCTCCTGAGTTGAGGCAGAAGTTCTTGAGGCCAGAGCACGAACCTCATCTGCAACCACAGCAAATCCCTTACCGGCTTCACCGGCACGAGCAGCCTCAATCGCAGCATTCAGAGCCAGAAGATTTGTCTGAGATGCAATCTCGTCAATGGTCTGAACAATGGTTCCAATCTTCTGAGCCTTATCTACCAGAGACTGGATCTGCTCGGCATCCTTCTTGGTCTGCTCAACCTGCTGATGAATGGCATTGATGGTCAGACGAACCTTAGACACACCTTCCTGAGTAGTTTTATTGGAATCATCAGCATTTGCAGCCGCTTCCTGACAGTTCTTAGCAATATCAGAAGTGGTGGATACCATCTGATCTGCAGCAGCTGCAACTGTTAGAGAGCGGTTCTCTGTACTCTTGGCTGAATCTTTGATTTCAGAAGTTGAAGAACGAATCGTATCAAAGTTTGAGTTCAGATCATTCTCGGACTGTTTGATGGCTGATACAATTCCCTGCCACTCTGAACGCATGGATTCAAGCGAATGCAGAAGAACACCAAAATCATCCTTAAGATGAGTCTTTATTTCTTTTGAAAGGTCTCCTCTTTCAATATTAGCAGTTGCATCACAGGCACGTTTAATAGCTCCGGTAAACACAGCTGAAAGAGCAAAGCTGATTACCAGAGAAACAACAATTACAGCGACAGAAACAACACCAACCACAATGAGAGGAGTATTTGAATTCATCTCTTCAAGATGCCCCATAATATTGCCGAGAATGTTGTTGTTAATGTTCACCAGATTTCTCTGAGCGGCAATAAACTTAGGGTAAATATTGGCCGAGTAGATTCCGCGTGCCATTGGCTGGAAGTTTCTATCCAGTGTAGGTATCAGCTCATTATGATAAGCATCGATCGCCTCGGCAAGATAAGCTTTTACCTTCTTTGAGGCATCAGAATTAATCTGCTTATCTAGAGCATCGGCTACATTAACAATACTAGTAAGCTTCTCTTCAACAGAAGATTTATTCTGAGGAGTATATTCTTTGATGTTATTAACAAAGGTAAACAGCTCATCATTGACGTATGTGATATTCGAGCTTAATTCAGTATTGGGGTTGTACTCTGTTGAAAGAGATATATCCGCGTAATCAATTGACGCTTTGATGTTTTTTAAATTGATCATCGCAACAACTGAAATAATCAGAGTTAAGAGAATAACCACCATAAAAGCTAAGATAAGCTTTGCGCGTACAGCTAAACGATTAAACCAACCAAACATATTCCACCCTAAAAAAAGATAACTATTATTGTTAAGTTATAGGTGCAAATAAATTTAATTCATGTATATCTTATTAACTTTATGATTTAGTTCAAAAGGTTTTATGTGGATTTGAAGCTCATATTCAAAAAACAAATAGATATAAGCCTTTTCGTCTCAATTTTGGTGTTATTGTTTTAACTAACAATACGGAAATGATTTTTTCTTATTAGATTTATGGAGAAAGAAATTTGAATTCTGGTATGCCAACCGACATACCAGACATTTTAAGCATTTCTTTTGGAAGGACTAATTCCAGTATTGAAGAGATAATCAGTGATTAACAGACATCCCAAAGCAACTGAATGTGCGGAAGTGCAGGCAATATCCTCTGACACCTCATTCTCTAGAACAGCAAATATCCACAGAGAGACAATAAAAGTCTGAAGCACCCCCGCAATGTTAAAAGAAATAAATTTAAAAACAGATTTTTTTCGCTTTAACATAGCAGAGCCAAGCACACTATAGGCTGTAACAGCTCCAACAAAATAAGACAACAATACTGACAGTTCAAAACTGAAGGCTTCCTGAAACAGAAACCTGCTTAAAAAATTGCAACCAATACCAATAAGATCTGCCAGCATGAATTCGACATATCGATTCTTCAGCATTTTTTTATCATTCTTAAAATTATGAGGAGATTTTTTAGCTCCACGAATATTATTTTTTGGTATTCTAGTATTTTTTTTGAAGATAGACCATTATAAAACTTCACTTTTACAGATAGTTAACCTTAAGAGGTCTCTGTTCCTATCTGAATGATACTTTAAGCGCTCATTACACCGGATCCGATTATTATGCTGCTACCATCATTCTTCTTTTCAATGGTTAGCTTTGAAGCAATACGATCCTTGAGTGTTTCCACGTGAGAAATGATACCTACAAGTCCATGACGCTGTCGCATATTTTCAAGAGCATCAATTGCGACCTCAAGTGATTTACTGTCAAGGGTACCGAAGCCTTCATCTAAAAACAGGGAATCTATCCGCTTATTGATGCAGGACAGACGGGACAAACCTAAAGCCAGAGCAAGACTTATCAGAAAAGATTCACCACCAGACAAATTCTGACAGCAGCGAATGTCATTGCCTAAGAATTCATCCTGAACGTAAAAATCAAGAGAATCATCTAAAGTGTCCTGTTTCTGATACAGTCTGTATCGGTCAGAAAGTTCTCTTAACTCAAGGTTGGCACATTCTATAAGTCTGCCAAAGGTGATAGCCTGTACCTTAGAACGGAATTTCTTACCGTCAGCAGAACCAATCAGTTCATTTAAAAGACTCCAGTTATCAACTATCTTTCTTTGCTTTTCAATCAGTTCTGCTTTTTCTTTATATCTTTCGTGAGCTTCCTGATCCTTTAAAAGGGTATTCTGAATGCTGCCTAAGGACTGATTAACTTCCTTGAGTTCATTGTTTTTTGATTCAAGAGTCTCCTGTATAGACTGCGCGCTCAGCTCTGGCATTGGACGACTCTTTAGTTTTTCACTCTCCTCCTTTACAGCACAAAGCTGACCTGAAGCTTTTTGAACTGATGCTGATAACTCTTTATGCTCCTCATTTAAATGCTCGCGATCTTTTGTGGACAGGATTGCTGCCAGGTAGTCTTTCTCTGTCTCAAAGCCATTTCTTTTTATGGTGATAATGAAATTCTCTTCAGCATCCCTGAGCTTTCGTAACTCAGTTATCTGATTATCTTCAAGCTGTTTTATTCTTTCCCTGCCACCATGAAGCTCAAGCTCGCTCTGTTTTTTCTCATCGGCACACTTAACCTTTTTATTTTCAAGATCTGTGTTTTCATCTGAAAGTTTCTTTTTCTCATCTGAAACAGACTTTTTGCCAAAGAGCTGCTCCCTTTGGGCAAAGGTTGTTTCATATACAGTGACCTTTTCCTTATACGCAGATAAGAGTGAACTGCATTGCTGCTCTTTCTCCTGATATGAGTTCTCAAGACCTTCTATGCTGTACTGATTATCTTCCAGCGCTTTTATACATTTCTCCTGTGATTGTTGAAGCTTCCTGTACAGATCAAGCTTCTCTTTTAAGAAGCTCAGGATACTCTTAGGATCACAAAGCTGCTCTTCACTTATTTCATAATAGGAAAGATTCTCTAAGACCTCCCTCTTATGGGAAGATAGTTTTTCGGATAACAGCTGAAGTTCTGCTTTCGCCTTCCCCACTTCATCTGCTACAACTTTTCTTTGGGCATTCGCACTTTCAAGCTTTTCAGCACAGAGGTCTTTTTCATGACAGAGCTGAACATAAGCTGCTTTTACCTTATGGAAGTCTTCGGTCTGGTTAATCAGCAGCTGTTCTTTATCTTTCAGTTCGGTTCTTCTTGCAGATACCTTCGATACACAGTCTGAAAATAAATCCAGCTCCAAATTCAAAGGATCATCAGAGCTCAAAAGTTCACAGAATTCAGAGCCAAGATAAGACTTGAAGTATTCTTTGTTATCAGATGAAAGCACTGAGTAAATTGTTTCAAAACCAGAACTAATCTGGGATAGAAGCTCTGTCTTTTTTAACAACAGACTATCATATGCTGCTTTTAGGGAATTAAGTTCTCCCTGTCGGGTATTAATAACAGATTCAGTCTTCTGAATCTTTGTACCAAGAAGCTTACGCTGTTCTTTTAGATCATTAAGTGTCTTTTCTAGTTTATCCTCAAGCTTTGGAAGATTCGCTGCAAATGGATGCACTGTTGAACCGCAGCAGGGACAAGGCTTTCCTTCTTCAAGACTTGATCTTATCCCTTCCAGATTCTTAAAAGCTTCACTGAATCTAAAGTTTTGATCGGTAATTTCAATCAGATGCTCTGTATTCTCAAGCTCCCGTCTAAAAGCCCCAAGAGCCTCTGTCAGAGGCATAAGCTCTTTGTTTTTAGTCTGTGAATTCTGTGAATTCTCCAGAAGCTCGGCCTCTAGCTCTGATAAAGACTTAAACTGCCCCTGTGTTTTCTCCATCTGAGATAAGAGATTATCAAAAGCAAAAGAAAGCTCTCTAAGCTTCTCTACAGAGGAATCTTCGGTAAGTTTCTCAAGTTCAGTCTTAGCCTTATGATATTTAGCCTCTGCTGTATTAAGCTCTTCCTGAGCCTCATCAAGATCTTTTTTTAGAGTGGCAATATTTTTATCAGAATGCTCTAAGGCCTGTTCTCGCTGTGAAAGACTGGTTAAAGCCTTGTCATAAGCCAGTCCTGCCTCAGATAAGGCATTTAGTTTTTCCCTGATACCTGAGAGATCGTTTTCAAGTCTTGCAAATATTGTATTGTCAGACAACTGCTTATTGATTTCCGACGATTCCTTCTCAAGCGCTTTGTTCTCCGCTATCTTCAGTGACAGTTCAGCTTTCTGGTCTTCACACTGCTGCTTTTTGCTTTCATATTCACTCTTGGCACTGTCTCTGGACTTTTGCTGTTCAGAAAGTCTTGAGTCTATTTCTATTACCTTATCGAAGATTATCTGCTGCTCTGCCACTAACTTGTTATGAGCATTAAGGGCTTCCTCAGCAGCTGACAGAAGTCTGGAGGTTTCTGTAAATTTATCCTCATATAAAGGAAGATTACGCTTTTCTGCCTCAAGAGCCTTCTTAGTATTGGCAGAAGTTTCTCTGAGTTCTTTTAAAGAGGAATGAGTTCCGGCAAGGGACTGCGCCTTAGCATCCGCCAGAAGCCTATCCTGATTTTCCTCATTGAAATGCTCAAGTTTAATCTTAGCCTCAGAAAACAGATTTAAAGCTTCCTGATATCTGCTTTCACAGTTTTGAACTCTCTTTAAGTACTCTTCATCCCCTCTCAGTTTCTCAATATCTTTTTCTAGGAGAGAAGAAGTGTTTCTAAGATTCTCTGTCTTAGCGACATAGGCCTGCCGATCCTCATCAGAGAGTATTTCAATACCTTCAACCTGAGTCTTAAGCTCACTTAGGACCAGATTCTCTTTTTTATACTTTTCAAAAACATTAATTGAAATTTTCGAGTAAATTTCAGTTCCGGTGATCTGCTCAAGAATTCTGGCGCGATCATCCACCTTACTCTTTAAAAACTCGGTAAACTGCCCCTGAGCTAAAAGCACAGATGTTGTAAACTGCTCATAGGTCATACCGGTAACATCCACAACCTTGCGTGAAACATCATTGTATTTGGTATAAACCTGATTATTCTCCTTATCTTCAAAATAGTAACTTGGATTCTGAAGATTTCCGTCTTTTTTACCTCTGGCTCGGCGCTGTTCAAAACGGGCAACATATTGATGCTCTCCAGATGAGAAAAGAAGTTCTGCAAAACACTCCTCTGTATGTCTGGTCATTACCTCATTTGCCGTCTTTGAAAACCTGTCAATACGAGGAGTCTTTCCGTAAAGAGCAATGGTTATGGCATCAAGAATGGAAGACTTGCCTGAACCGGTATCTCCGGTGATAAGAAAAAGTCCAGAGGCACTTAAGGCGGGATCAGTAAAATCAATGGTCCACTCACCTTTAAGAGAATTGATATTCTTAAAATGAAGTCTTTCTATACGCATCTTTATTCTCCGCCCTGAACCTTGTTTACGTCATTATTTTCAGATGAGCTCTCCATCTCATAGAGGATCTGCTCATAAAGAGCGCCCAGCATATCCTTATCCTCAGAGCTAAAATCCCTCTCCTTTTCTAAAATCATGCTGAACATATCAGTTGTGCTATATTCCTTTAGTTCAGCTGAGGATGCTGCAGCAGTACTGTGCTGTGACAGATCAAGAGGTTCATGTCTTATTCTCACCAGGTTAACTGGTACAGAATCCTCGTACTTTTCACGAAGAGTCTCCAGCAGAATTTCTCTCAAATCATGTCTCATATGCTGTCCGACATATACAGCCTCAAGATAGGAGCCAGGATGTTCAGTCGCAATTCTTAAAACCTCAGCCCTAAGCTCATCCTCAATTCCCCTTATACTTATAAGCTCTCGGCTCTGCGGAACCTCTATACTCCTGACAACACAATTTGAGGAATTATGATCAGCTTTAGCTTCAATCTCTAAAAGCAGAACCTGTTTGGAGTTGTTTTTCTCAGAAAAACTCATTTTAAGAGGAGAACCGCAGTAACGGATAAATTCACTGCCGCCGATCTTCTGTGGAGTATGAATATGGCCTAAAGCGACATAATCAAAGTTTTTTGGGAAAATACTGCTGTC
>NZ_CACVSS010000054.1:13751-16886 GCF_902756765.1 uncultured Succinivibrio sp.
CCCATGGCAATTACAGGCAGAGCTGGTGAATACTGCTTTGAAACCATCTCTGCCCTTTTAGCTATATCAGAATAATGTCTTCTTATCCCCTCAGCAATCTGCTTCTCATGTTCTTCTATTCCCTGACCAAATTCAAAGGAATGCAGATCTCGTTCTCTAAGATAAGGTACCGCACAGATTACAGCACAGGCCTTTCCTGATTTATCATTTAAAACAATTAGTTCGTCGTCAGGATTATCTGTTGCCTGCCCCAGTACATAGAAGCCTAATTTACGGAATACTTTTGCATCGGCATCAAGCCAGCTTGGAGAATCATGATTACCTCCTGTAATTACTATATTGCGACAGCATGTATCAGTAACAGAGGCAAGAAAATTACTGTACAAAGTCTTCGCTGCATTAGATGGAGAAGCTGAATCAAAGACATCTCCTGAGACTAAAAGAGTATCCACAGAGTTGTCTTTTATGGTTTGATAAAGCCATTTTAGAAAGAAACTTTGCTCTTCAAGTCTTGAAAAGCCGTAAAGAGAAGCACCAAGATGCCAGTCAGAGGTATGAAGTAAGCGCATAAATAAATCCGGTTGAAATGCTAATCATGCATTATTACAGCAAAATTTTTGAATAGACGAACAATTCAGATTAGTTTAAACCAAAAGAAATTTTTCCTCTATTGAGAGTCAGGGAATTAATGGAGAAAGGAGAACTTAAGGATTTATGTGAATAAGCAGATTACTTACATAAATATGCATTTTGTATCGTACATAAAATTTTTTATTTTTGTAGAATGCGATTCTTGATACAAACTGACGGTAACAGAGTTATTTTCTGTTGAGAATTCAACGTCTGTTTCAGTATCCGCACTGCACTTTTATGAGGAAAATT
Source organism: uncultured Succinivibrio sp. (assembly GCF_902756765.1). Classification (NCBI taxonomy): domain Bacteria; kingdom Pseudomonadati; phylum Pseudomonadota; class Gammaproteobacteria; order Aeromonadales; family Succinivibrionaceae; genus Succinivibrio; species uncultured Succinivibrio sp. The sequence continues at coordinate 14,634 of NZ_CACVSS010000054.1, forward strand.
CATCTTAAAACAGACAGACGTTCTGTTCGTCTTATTATCATAATGCTGATTCTGCTTAGTATCAGTTCCTTTCTAATCTATATCGGTTCAAGAGGAGATGCCACCTCTGTTGCACAGAGAATAAAATCAGGAGTGCTGACAGCAGATGAGGTAAATATAGCCTTTGAAAATGTTGGTGGACGTCTTTTGTCACGTAAGGTAAAAGAGGCAGACTTTGTCAAAAAAGGTCAGGTTCTTATGGTGCTAGATGACAAGGATACCTCTCTTTCCATCCAAAAGCTGCAGGCTCAGATTCAGGCTCAGGAAGCTTCCATAAGACAGCAGCAGGAAGCAATAAAGATTCAGACTCAGGATTGCCGACTTCAGGAAATCTCACAGTGGAGACAGATAGAACAGTTTTACGCCGCATTAAAGGCAGCACAATCTGCAGAAAAACTGGCAAAAGTTGAGTTCGGAAGATCAAAACAGCTGATTAACTCGAAAAGTATATCCAAATCAGCCTATGACACAAACGAAAGCGCCCAGAGTCAGGCAACTCAGGCAAGAATTCAGGCTCAGCGTCAGCTTGACTCCATATCTTTAGGAGCAACTGCCGAACAGAAAGAAAAGCTCAGAACTACGGGAAGTGCTGAAGGCATGACCTTAACCGCTATTGAGAATACCAGAGCCAACATTAAAAACATGGACAACACGCTGTCTGAAATGAAAGCCCGTTTAAAAGAGTTAAATACGGAACTGGAGATTCTAAATCTAAACTATGAACGACTGACTTTAAGAGCCCCAGAAGACGGAAAGATTTTAAAACTCCTGTATCAGGAAGGAGAGATGATCTCTCCAAATGCGCCTGCAGTCTTACTAGAGTCATCTCGTAAGTATTTTGATATTTATGTAAATGAGAAGCAGGTCTTAAACTTTAAGGAAAACCAGAAGGTAACCGCAAATGTAATTGCTACCGATGAAGAGGTCAGCGGTATTATCAGATTTGTTACCGCAGCCCCTTCCTTTGCAGATCTTAGAATGACCAGAGAACACGGACAGGCGGATTTAACCATGTTCAAGGTAAGAGTGTACCTTGAAAAGCCAGAGAGCTGTCTTGCCGGAATGACTCTTGAGGTTGAAAATGATTAAAAAAATCACCGATGCAATCCTCGAAGAAGTTGATGCGATGATGTCAGGTCACTTTATTCCCTATCATCTGGCGGCCTTCATGATGGCGATTCTTACAACTTTATTCTTCTCAGTGACTATGACTCACAGTGCAGTGTTTGAAGGAAAAATTGCAGTAATTGATCTTGACGCCTCCAACTACTCAACCAGTCTGATACAGCAGCTTAACACCAGTGCTTATATTGAGGTAACAGAGGTTTATCACACCCCGCTTCCAGTAATGAAACTGCTTGCTCACGATAGAAATATCGGAGTCATCTATATTCCAAAAGGCCTTGAACAGGCAGTAATGCGAGCAGAGAAAACCTTTAATCTTGGATATTTTGCCGATTACTCAAACATGGCGCAGAATGGGCAGGCTATAGCAAATCTCAAGAGCGTAATTTCAGAGATCGGAGCTCAGAGTACGGGTACCAGAATCGCGCTCAAAATGGAAACCAGTCAGGAAAAAACTCAGGCACTGATGCAGCCTATCAGTATAATTGACAGAGATCTGTATAATCCGACACTGTCTTCAACTATATCTATCTGCTCGGCTTTTATATATTTCTTTTCCTCCATCATCTTCGGTATCACCGTACTGATGATTATAGGAAGGCTTAAAGTAACCAACCGCTGGAATTCCGTATTGAACGAAAGCGTAATTGTACTTATAGCAAGACTTGTTCCATACGCTTTAATCTACACCACAGCCATAACTCTGGTAACTTCGGCTATTGTGGTGTTTGGACAGTTAAGATTTGCCGGAAATTATTTTCTACATATTCCAAGTATTTTTATGACCGCGCTGGGACTGGGAATGCTTGCATTCATTATCACATGGAACACAACCAATCCTTCAGAAGGTGGAAGCAGAATGATTCTGATTATTCCTCCAGGTTTTATTCTGGGAGGAGCTCTTTTAGCTGCAGCAGTATTGCCTGACTGGGTCAATACCTTTAAATATATCTTTCCTCTAACCTGGATGTTTGAGTTCTGGAGGGATAATGCCTATAGAGGAGTCGAATTTACCACCATGCTTGGAACCTATGGAAAGTATATTCTATACCTCACTGTACTGTCAGGTATTCTTTATGTTCTGCATTA
>NZ_CACVSS010000055.1:0-17887 GCF_902756765.1 uncultured Succinivibrio sp.
GGCAGATATGCCAATGGTGGTTTATTCATTCCTGGAATCTCAGAATTTTAAAGGAAAAACTATCCATCCTTTTATAACCCATGAAGGAATGGGACTTTCTGCAATTGATCGAAAAATCGCAGAAATAACCGGTGCTAAAGTTGCACCTGCTCTGGTAATGAGAGGAACTCTGGCCCAGAAAGCAGATGAACAGACTCAGGCTCAGGTCGATGAGTGGCTTAAGCAGAATTAGGATTGTGATGTGCCAGTTCTGCTGATATCTATTATCAGCAGAGAATACAGAAAAGAAATTCCTGTCATTTGTTTTCAAAAACATGAAATTTTCTGCTTCTGATAGAAACGCTGAGTCTATATCCCAAAACGAGATCTGTTTTTGAGATAAAAATCTTAATTAAGGCTAAAATTTAAATTAGCTTGAGTATAAAGAGGACTAAGGATTTTTCATGAACATAGAACAGATAAATAAGCTTATTGAAACAGTGTCTTCACCTAAGCTATCTAAATTTGATAATAATGGTATCTCTAGTACTCTCCTTCCTGAAGGTGATTATCTGTACATGTGCATGAAAGAAGTCTCTGTAATGCTTTATATACGCTGTGAAACACTTGGAGAGAAATCTGTAGTAAATCCTGAAATGTTCGAAAGTCTGCTTTCTCTGAATATATTCGGAGGACGTTATCACAACATTAGATTAACCTATGATAGGGATACTACAGTTTTATGGTTATGTTATGACGTTATGCTAGACACTGTTACTCCGGAAACCTTTCAGTCCTCACTGAAGATCTTCATTGAGGATGCAAACAGCTTCAGAAATTTTTTAAACGATAAAATCCTTGATGTTGTTATAGGAGTCAACAGAGCTTCATTAAAAGCACCAGTTCTCAATAAGAGCACTTCAACTCCAGCAACTCAGAGTACCTTGAGTTCTATAAATACGGTTCCACCTGTTCAGTCTTCTCCTGCAAAGCTCCAGACTGTGTTTGACGAGCCTTCTACTCCCGTTGATAATGCTGCAACCGAAATTCTTCAGGGGAGAAGTTCCATTCCTGAGACAGAAGAAGATGGAATGATCAGTGTTATGGTTGCTCAGAGTATGTTTATGATGGCATAACGCAAATTATTCCAAGTCATTAAAGACATACACTCTCCTGTTTAATTCTTTCAAGAACCTTGTTGCTATTTGCTGTTAGTAGCTTTGGTTATTATCAGATTATTTGTTTTGATGCAGACTCGCAAAACGATCTGTCAGATCCTGCCTGAAAACAGGATCTGATTGTTAATCTGATTTTTGACTTTCCTAAAGTAGCCAGAGAATGACATAGATAACAACGCTGTTCAGAGTATCGGCAAACAGCGTTCCAACAATAGGAATGAGCATGAAGGATTTTATGGAAGGTCCATACTTTCCAACCAGCACCATCATGTTTGAAATTGCACTTGATGAAGCTCCAAGACCAAATCCGCAGGTTGCTGCTGATATAATGGCTGCATCATAATCTTTTCCTGTTATTCTGAATATTACATAGATAGCTGCAGCTGTAATCAGAACAAACTGAAGTATGAAGATAACTATTTGAGTAAGGTTGATTACAGAGAGCTGCCATATGGCTATATTCATAAAATCAATAGCCAGGAATAAGGACAGACACAGTGCTCCGATATAATTAAGCTCTACTGGATATACAGGGAGTTTTCCTGTTATATCTCCAATATTGCGAACAATAATGGCGACAAACATTGCTCCTATATAATCAGGAAGAACCGGACCAAAGAGTGCCAGTACATCGCAAAGCACCATGCCAAGACCCATTATAATGAGTATTCTGTAGATAACCTTCGCAAGCTTGGCAGGGAATGGAAGCTCTGGTGTTTTGTCTTTGGCTTTTTCCTTTCTGCCGGGATTTTCTTTTGATGTTTCTATATTAGCTTTAAGATTATACTTTTTAATTAGGTAACGGCCGAGAGGACCTCCAATCAGAGCCGAGGTTATAAATCCTAATGTACACATACCGTATGTTAGATTCTGACCATTCTCAAGTCTGAAATCCTCAAGTACAGGGCCAACTATTTCTGCTACACCATCTCCTCCCATCATGGAGATTGATCCTGCAGTAAGGGCATTCAGCATATCTCCTCTGAATACAAATGCCGTACCTAAAGCAACAAGATTCTGCAGAATAATAAGAACAAAAACACATAAAACCAGAATAATCATGGTTAAAAAGCTTTTTCTGAGAATCCTCAGGTCTACCTGAAGTCCAATGGTGGTAAAGAAAACCACCATACACAGATCTTCAATGGTTTTATTAAAGGCAAACACATAGCCGCAAAGGTAGAAAATGTAATTTACCAACGCAATTACCAGACCACCTATAACAGGGGAGGGAATACAGTATTCCTCAAGAAAAACAATTCGTTTTTTCAGAAACATGCCTAAAAACAGAACCACCACAGCAAGCGCTACGGTTTCAAACAGATCGAGATTTATAATTTGCAGCATAATTATTCCTTAGTCCTGTCCGGCGATAAGATTCATCTTGATAATTGATTCGACAACGTTTGTAGCCTTGACGTCAACTCCATTTTCCTTGAAGAACTCATGTGCGCCTTCATGGAAACCTATGTTATGTAAGGTCTTGCCTGCATGACGAAGCTCTCTTTGGGATTCCTCCTTACTCAGAGCCTTATTTCCTAAAATACCGTTCTTTAACAGTTCTGATACCGTATTATTTTCAAGGTAGATACTGGCCACCATTAAGACCTCCATATCCAGAGTCCTAATGTCTATACCTATATCAGGATATGTGTCTGCACTTATTTCTCTTTGTGAAAAGCAGGAGTCTGAGGAAGCAAGTTCCTGTATCTTGGTTCTAGGTAGAGACATCATACGAACCTTGTTCTCTTTGGAGAATTTAAGAAGCTTATCCGAAGGGACTCTGTCAAAGATGAAAGCTACATCAGCTTTTTTCTCTTTTAGCATTTCAAGAGCGTTATCAATATCTGTGAAATTATCTAGGTTTATATCGTGTTTTTTACTGTTAGTGTTAAATACATGTTCACAGATATGCTTTGAATAGGAGTCATCACTGCCTATGATCAGATTACTGCTGTAGATATCTGTAACTTCATCAATTAGTGAATCGTCCATGATTACAATATGTAGAGTTTTATCGTATACAGATGCAACCGTAGCGAAGTTTTCCTTTACTTCATCTCCATCGTTCAATATGTTGTAACTTTTATCTGTAAATCTGCCAATGGATTCAGCTGAAGTTTCATCTGTCTCGTTTTTTAGGGCTGTATCAAGTGCTGATCCCTCAATTAAGGAGAGATCCAGCAGAACATAGTTTAAAAGTCTGACCGAGGCTCCGGAGTTTTTGGTATAGACTGGTTTTAGTCTGATTGAACTCTGATTGCTTTCAAGCTGTTCATTCAGAGTAGCTACATAAGCCTCATACCCGCTGCCAGGCTCACCGACTCCTACTCTAAGGACGTTTTTATCCTCGTCAGAGCATCCGGTAAGGAACCATGCACACAGAAGCAATGTCAGTAATTTTTTCATAGACATCCTTTTTACCTTATCCTAATTGGCACAAAATCTTCTCATCAGAACTAAAGCTTATTCTTAACAATGGTTAGAAGTGTATTTCCATTTGCCGTCGTTTTGGATGAATAGCTCAGCATTCCGCCTGATACCAGTTTTAGCCAGTTTATATATTCAATCTTGTTTTCAGATCCCTTAAGCTCAATGCTAAAAGAAGAGAATTCATAATTCTGTTTTACCTTGTCAGCCTCTTTAGCCAGTGTCGCAGGATCGTGGGAGAACTTATCAATGACATCTTCCTTGAGATTCATTTCAAAGGTGACATTCTGAATATTACCGCTTTCTCTTGCTTCCTTTAGTTTCTGTTCAAGGGCATCATTTAACAGGCCTTCTTTTTTTAGTTTATCAAGATGCTCATCTTTCAGTCGGTTGCTTACGGTTTTATCTGTAGCATAATCAATTGCGCCGGTTATAGCAGAAACATGTATCGTATGGTAATTTTCAACATAGTCGATGCCGAGAGCCTCAATCGGTTTTGTGATGGCATCACTGACGGCAGTATTAACCTTGTCAGCTACATCATAGACAGCTTTTAGAGGTTTTATATCATCTGAAACCTTATCAAGAGTAACCTCTTTAATATTCTGAATCTTGTCAGCAAATTCAATGGCAGTAAAACCAAGGTTCATGGTCCATTTACGGTGTTTTTCAGTAATTACTCCTGAATTGTCTATAATGGTCTTGGTATCATATCCAAGACTGGTTTCAAGTTCTAATTTTCCTATGGTCGCATTGGATAACACGGCATTGACAACCGGATGATCATCTGCAAATTTCTCATCAGCATCAACTCTCTCTATTTTAGAGTTTTCCTCGATTTCTTTACCGTATGCAGCCCATTTTGCAAAGTTTCCGATATCAGCAGAGGCGTTTAACCCTCCTGAAATAGTTCCGCTGGTACCTGCCGAGGCTGATTCTGAAAGCTTAACATCATTGCTTGAGAGCTGTCCTGTGAACATTTTGCAGACAAAGACAGCAGCTTCGTCATCAGAGTCGAATTTCAGATTCAGAACCTTGCCAAATCCTCCCTTGACTCCTAGTTCAGCGGTAGCTCCGCTCGCCTGAAGCAGATCGACACTCGCCTCTACACCGACTCCAGCCAGAGTATTAGTATTGATGGTCAAAGACAGCTTGCCATCTTCATCGCGATTGAAGATTACACCGGAGTTTTTCAGAAGAGAGAGACTCAGCTTCAGGGAGACCATTCCGTTTTCTGTGAGTGTTCCTCCTGTGACAGCATCAATTGCTTTGAGTGGATCAAACTTGAAGGCCATATCCTTGCTCTTGTCCACATATTTGACTGTGTCAGGAGTGATGGATTTTATCATTTCCTTTACGCATGGAAGGTATTTTTCAAAGTTCTGTGTTCTACGCTGTGTTTCGGTATAGTTTCCCTCAAAACGGTCCACAACACGGGACTGAATTGTTGAAACAACACTGAATAGCGTGTTTTTAAGAATACTCCAGCCTCTGGCAATTAAGTGGTCGTTTTTCCCTTCAATCAGCTTGGCTCTGGTCAGCATATCCGCAAGGTTTGCATCAAAGCCTCTTTCGATGAGGGCATTTTTCATTGCATTTTCTATACGGGTCTTTTCTTCATCGCTTGTAGAATCGCTTCTGTAAGCTTCAAAAACTTCGTTTCTGCCTGAATATCCTAAAGAGGCTGCAGCATAGCTGCCAGCTAGTCTTACAATGGCGCGGACATTTCTGTCGCCTAAAAGTTTTTCTCCTAAAGCCTGAGCCTGTTCATTCTGAGATGTCTCATACAACGCAGATTTCTTTGTTGTACTGCCGACATTCTTTTTATAGTCAGATGTGAAGGAATCAGTAACTTTCTTAAGTACTCCTGTATCGAGATTTGAATTTTCTCCAAAAGCTGTTTTTAGAGTATTAAGTGTTGTTTCAAGAGGATCGTTGCTACTTGTGGCATAAGTGACCACAGCGTCAGCCTGTGCAGTGTTTTCTGCAGTCAGGTGTTTTGATATAAAATCATCAAGTTTCTTCTCAAAATCCTGTCCTTCAGCTTTTCCTAGTTCTCTCAGATCGGCACTGAACTGTGTAGGTTTGCTGTCACGAGGATCTGTTGAGGTAAATGAACTGGTGTCTACGTTCATTTTCAGGAGTTTGAGACTGTTAATAAGCTCTTTCTTCTCCTGAACTGAAAGTTTCTGATTTTCGTCGGTTACTTTGATGAACTCTCTAAGATTTTTCCTCTTAAGGCCTGTATTTACAGCCAGATTGTTAAGAATAAGATTCTTTATGGCGTTAAGATCTTTATCTTCACTGGACACAGTCCCGTTTAATAGATTATGAAGCTTTGAATCTATTTCAACCGTTTTCTCGAAAGTTAGATTTTGAGCGGCCTTTAGTATTTTCTCATCAGGCTCGCCCTTGCTCTGTATATATTTTGCGCCCTCATCCTTGGCTACAAACTGGGCGTAGCTGTCACCGTGACGCATTAGCGTAATCTCAATATATTTATTGAGCGCAAGCTTTGCTGCCTTGGTTAAAGGAACACTCTTGCCCTGAGTTGAGAGAAAATCTGTTAGTTCTGACAGCGCTTCATCACATTTTTTATAGAAATTCTCGATTTTATCATCTGAAAATTCTTTTGATGGTGGAATGGTAACCCCAGAGAGTTCAGCCAGATTTCGTTTGCCCTGATACTGATTGAGCTTGATGCTGAACTCCTTTTCTTCTGCACTGAACTTAAGATTCTCTGGATTTTTTATCCCTATTTCCTTAAGATCTTTTTCAGAGAATTTGGAAATATCATCAATAAGGTTGTCTCTCAGGGTAATAATTGTTACTGCAACATCCTGACCCTTTGGCTTATCACCTGGCATTAACCCCTGTTTTTCTAAAAGATTTGAGACGATAGGATTCTGTAGAGAGCTGTTCTTTTCCTTTATTGTATTGGCGTATTTTTCGCTCATGCCCTTATATTTTGAATTTATTCCGTCTAACAGGGCTCCCTTGTCAAGGGCAACCTTTAAAAGTTCATCTGGTGACTTGATGTTGTCAAACTGACGAACTCCGCCGGTTATAATTGATGAGTTTATAAAAGTCAGCTCTTTTCTCATTTCGTCAAGAGCAAGCTGAATCTTGCCTTGTGTACTTTCTTTCCCCAATGCCTCCAGAATATCTGTGTTGTAGTTACTCATGGCATTTAATTTATCTGTTATGGCATTGAGATTCTTTTGCTGTTCATCTTTTCTGAACAGACCTGTGGACTTTGAGATCATGCGGTCAACAACTGCCGGAGAAAGGGAGTTTTTAAACTCCTGTCTGGCATAGTAGCCTGAGGATTTTCTCTCTGGAATCAGTTCCTTGACAGGGGAGGATTCCTCGGTACTTATCGAGAAGACCCTCTTTGGAACATTGTTAATTTCTCCTTTTTCCAGCTTCTCTGTCATTTCTGCGTGATATGCACTGTGAAGCAGCGTATTCCATACTATGTCCAGGTGAGGAAGTTTTCCCGCAACTGCGCTGTCAAGTACTCTCTTAAGGGTTGCAGAATCAATATCCTTCATGTTGGAATTTACAATCTTGTAGAGGTCAAGATTGATCTGTTCATCTGCTAAAAGCTTAGGATTAGCCTTAAGCTCTTCTGGAGTTGGCGGAACAGCCTTTAAATCCAGATTATTCTGTTTCAAATCCAAAGCTGCAGCCTGTTTAACAAGATTTAAATTGAGGTATTTGCCGCACTTCTGCACCACCCTTTCATCTGAACTGTGGCATAGGAAACTACCCATTGCAGCAAATGCAGTAAAGGTACTTTTATCCTGTTCCTTGACAGAGGCAAGTTTATCTACAAAGGCATTGCCTTCGGCAGGATTGTCAAGACATCTGCTTAATCCCTCTAAAACCTCTGTTGAAAACTCTCCCATGGACTTAGGATTATTCTTAATGTCATCGGAAGTCAGTTTTCCTGAAAGCAGGGCAAAACCTTTGAAATCAAAACGGGCCTGACCCAGAACATTCATAAGTTCAGAAAAATTGTTCTGAAGCTTTGGATCGCCACTGATTTTACTCATCAGACTCCTCAGCGCTAACAGATTTGGTGTTTCTGTAAGTCCATTTACACCAAATTCTAGTTTGGTCAGATTCAGACTGATTATTTTTGCAAGTGGTTTTGAATGTTCTGGCAGCAGATGTCTGTTTATTTCATCGGCTATTTTTGTAAGCTCGGATGCAAGATTTGCATTTGATACAGGATTATCCACCAGACTGACAATTCTGGCTCCGATTCTGTCAAAGGCACTTCTTGAATGAGCATTTAGCTTGTTTAAAAGAAAGGTATTGCCGCTTGCTTCATTCTCTACTCTGGCAGCAAGGGTCTTAAGTGAACTTCCTTTTATATTTGGAGAGTCAAGATAAGACTCGATTTCATGATGCAGCTTTACAACATCATTAAACTTTGGTTCTAGCTCATTTTTGAGTTCTCTGAACTGAGCGCTGGTTTTGCTGTCAAGATGGACACATGAGTTGACTCCGCAGTATGGAGAAATTCCTGATTTTGCTGTGTTCTGTGTAAAACGCAGCTCTGTTGGTTTGAATTTGTCAGGGTTGAAGTCCTTTAAATTATTCTGGAAGCCTTTAAGATCTTCGCTACGTTTTTTTATATCCTCAAGAGCGTTATGTTTGTTCTGCGTAATTGTGTTGATCTGAGCTTTCAGCTGTTCTATGGCATCTTTACAGCTGTTTTTTACATCATCAGGCAGATTTTCAAGTATATCCAGAGCCTTCTGTGCAGTCTGGGAACAGCCTTCTGGACCTGCAGCAATATGCTCTGCCAGAGCACACTGAATTTCCTGCAGAACTGTATTTGATATTTTTCCAGATGAGTTATCTGCTGAATTTATTTGAAACTTTGCTGTCATCAGGAATGCTGACATCAGATCGAGGTAGGCTCTCTGTGCGTTTGAGGTTGAGGTCTTGTAAAGCATGCCCATTTTACTGAAATCATTTTCTTCCTTTAGAGCATCAATACATTTTTCTTTAAACTTAAGGTCGCATTCAGAGGCTTCCATCTGCATTTTCTGCAGATTGGCGTTATTGTTGCTGAATACCGAATTAACAAGAGCTTTGTTTATATTTAAAAGAAAGAATTTCTTATCAAACTGCTCAATACCTGCTGAGTTGCCACTGGTTTTAAGCTTATCAATTAGGGTCTTAAGCCTGTCTTTTGGAGATGATCCTCTTATGATATCTGCGTTATGATTTGGCTCGCTATCAATTTTCTGACTAAGTGAAATAGCATCATTAAGGGAGTTTGAGTAAGTTTTCTGGTTATTATCGACTTTCTCTTCCTGATTCTGAATATTGATTTTTTCAGGCTCAATTCTGTTTCTTATTGAAAAATCACTCATACGCTGGTCCTTATATATTTTTAATCATGCTTGTACTTTAAATCATGCCTTAAGGAAAAAAACTTAGCATAGTCAGACATGCTTAAAGTCCAGACTTAGTACATCTAAGCCTATTATTGAGATCTGAATATAAAAGTTCTAGCGTCTTTTAACCGCTTTGGGATTAAGGTCAATAACAATTACAAAGACTGTGATTTTTACGGCATGATTAACCACTTTGGTTCAGTTAAAATGTCATTTAACTTGATTAATTTTTAATTTTGGAGGAAAGTAGGTATAAGAAAAGATAATCCTATCTATATCAGAATTGAATCTTAAGGATTCCATGAGAGTATCTCAATCTTTCTGATAGCTTTGTTTCGCGGATATATTTGGTCAAACCTGTATTTTTAAAAATTAGAACTACTCCTAATTATTAGAAGATTTTTAAAGATATTTTGGGGTTTGTAGTATCAGGTTATCCTTAATTTTTATTTCTTATATATAATAATCTTAGTTAGTTGTTTATTATTTGTATTTTGAGTTTATTGAAATGTATATTCAGATAAAAAAATCAAACAATACCCAATACGTATACCTTGTTGAATCTTTTCGAAAGGAAGATGGCTCTATAGGCCATAGAACTCTTAACAAATTAGGCAAGCTTGATGACCTCCTAAAGGATGATCCGAATGCGCTTGAAAAGCTGAAGAGAGATGTTAAAGCCAAGTCTGCAGAGTTGAAAGGCGCAATCAAAAAGGATGTGGTAACACGTCTGAACTCAATGGCCAAAAGCTCGAGACTTAAAAAGTTTGAGAACGGCTTCCCTCAGGTTAACTATGCTTACGCAATCTTCAATCACATCTGGTCCGATGTTCTAAAGCTTGATTACCGTCTTAACTATCTGCAGACCAGATATCACGCAAAACTCAAATATTCTTTATCTGAAGTAATTCTCGCCAATCTTGTTATTTCCATTCTTGGTTATGATGAGGAAAACAGCGAGCTTGTATACGGCCCTGATCTGGGCTTCCTCGGATGCAACTATTCTCCAGAGCAGTTAAAGGAATATCTTGCAAACTCACAGGATATTCTGAATGAAGAGTCTCTATATATGCTGCGTTTTATTGTTAAGCAGCTTTCTGATGAATACGATATGGATTTTCTAAGCTCAACAATGAGCCAGTCCGGACTTACGCTCGATCCTGATACTCTAAGTAAACTGAAGATGTCAGGTTCAGATACAACCATCAGCAAGGAAGAACTTATTTTTACCAAGACAGCCCGTTTTAATCAGATGTCCAGCTATCTGAAACTGATTATGATGAAGATCATCAGATTCAAGCTGGAGCAGGCAACAAAGGAAAGCTACGATTATGCTGAAATCCGAACTGCTTTAAGAGAGGCTATTGTTCTTGTTGACTATCCTCTGGTTGAAGGAGAGAGCTTCCTCTATGTAAAGAGAAACAATGGCAAGAATGTTATTTTAATGAACAAGATTCTGAAGGCTATGGGTATGAGCCCTCTGTTTAATATTCAGGACAAGACTGAGCTGGGACATCGTCTTCATCTGAAATTAAAGGAAGACAGCAAGATTGTTCCAAACTTCATTATGAAAAAAATTTAGGCTAGGTAGACAAGAGGTTTATCATGAGGGTTCAGGGGTTATCTTCAGATGGTTCTTCTGCACCTGTTGCAGACAGTAAGGATGATTTAAAAACAAGAGGAGACGACTACTGGTCTAATCAGAAGAAAGAACAGTTTGAGAAGGAAATGTCTCGTAAGGAAGGCGCCGGTTCTGACAAAAACAATGGGGATTCCCAGAGAAAGGATTCAGACATGTCTTCTATGTTCTCTTCATTTGCCAAACAGGCAAGCTCTATGACAAGTTCTTCTGTTAATGCAGCTTCTCAGAGTTCGTCTGTAGGTACTCAGACAGAGCTTCAGCAGCTGGTTACATCTCTTGTTGATAAGATTCTGGTTTCTCAGCCTAGACTTGATGGCGCTCATCAGGTAATGCTGCAGCTGAATGATACTGTGCTTACTGATACATCAATTACACTGACTCGTGATGTGACCGGTATGCTTTTTGTGAATATCGTGTCATCAGATCCTCTTTCCTTCAAAAAACTTATGGCAACCAAAGATATGCTTGAGGCAGATCTTGATACTCATGAGAAGAATGCTTTCAGAGTAGAGGTTTCTTTTGACGGTATTGAAGCTGAGGGGGTTCATAACGATATCAGAGGCCTGGCAGGAAACAGCGATGCTGTTCTGAAAGACGGAGAAAATGATAATGTCTGAATCGGTTCCTTATAAGATTGAACCCCTATCTGTAGCTCAGGCTCGACTTTTCAATGCCGTAAACGCGGCAATGGGAACAGGCTCGGTCTTTAAGTTCAGTCCTTTAACCGTTTTTGATTCAGAGGAAGTTGTTAGTGCTTTCCTGAATATCAATGGTGCTGTGCTTAAGGTGAGCGCACTATCCGATGATTTTTTAAATGAGGAGCCTCTGTTACAGGATATCAATACCAGATCACTTCCTTTTGAGCTGCTGTCAGCCAGTCTTGAAATGGTATTTACAAAGGAGATAGAGTATCTGTCTTCAAAGGTTAATGCCTATATAACCTTCTGTGATCCACCGGTTTCTTTTTCATCAGTTTTTGCTTTGTACTGTACCCTGAATCATGCGAACTGTTCCATTCCTTTAAAGATCGAGATTCCAAGTGATGAGGCTGCTTTTAATCTTGCCCTGATGTTTGAAAATCTTGAGAAGACTGTAAATTCAGCTCTTGTATATAACCTTGGAGTTGAACTTGGCTTTGATATTGGCTACGTTACATTAAAAGCTCGTGATCTCAAGGATCTTTCATGCGGAGATATCCTGATTCCGGATGTTTATCTGTTTGATTCAAATCTTGCCTATGCCAAGATGGGGAACAAATGTCTGGTTTTTGATCTTGCAGCGGGACAGGGTATTTTTAAAGGCATAAAAACAGTTGCAAACGAGGAGAATATAAACAATATGAGCGAAAATACTCAAGATATGTCAACGAATGAAACCGCTTCTCAGATTGATGAAAACGGTACAATTAACACAGATGATCTTAATTTTGAGGTTGCCTTTGAAGTTGACAGAAGAACGCTGTCCTTCGAAGAGGTTTCAACTCTAAAATCAGGCTCTGTACTGTCTTTATCCTGTTCAAAGCAGTCTCCTGTAACCATTAAGGTTAACGGAAAGCGAGTAGGACTTGGCCGACTGGTTGATCTTGGAGATAATATTGGCGTTCAGATTACAGAACTAAAGAGCTGATTTTATGGGAAGTGATTTCAATCATTTTAACTTTCTTGTACTGATGGCTGTGATGGGCCTTATGCCTATTCTGGTCACAGTGGTTACCTCCTATTGCAAGATTGTTATTGTTCTTTCTCTAATCAGAAACGCACTGGGTGTTCAGCAGACTCCTCCAGGCATGGTGCTGGCTGCTCTGTCAATGATTTTGTCCGTGTTTATTATGGCGCCTGTAGGAAAGCAGATTGTCGATGATCTTGATGGAGTTGAGTTTGAAAATAAAAGTATTGTACAGATGGTTGAGGACCTGAATACTTATTCAAAGCCTCTTAAGGACTTTCTAATTGTAAATACCGATGTACGTATCACCAAGGCTTTTGTTACAGCATCAAAGAAGATCTGGCCTGAGGAAATGCGTAATTCAATTGAATCTGATAACTATCTGTTTGTCATCCCTTCTTTTGTGATTTCTGAGCTGACAAAGGCGTTTCAGATTGGCTTCCTGCTTTATCTTCCTTTTATTGCCATTGACCTGATTATATCCAATATTCTTCTGGCTATGGGTATGATGATGGTGTCACCTATGTCGATTTCTCTTCCTTTCAAGCTGATGCTGTTCGTTTCACTGGACGGCTGGCTGAAGCTTACTCAGGGCCTTATGTACAGTTACTCGTACTAGGTACTCTTCTTTTGGGAGGTGTCAGCTTTTCGACTGTATCCGTAAGTCTGACATTTCCTGAAGCCTTTTGTTCGATCTAGTATTATTTTCTTTTTTTTATAAGCTTCAGATTGCTTTTTGTGTATATATTTAAAAATTAATATTGATCTATCTCTCTGATTTCTAGATAGTTCTGTAATTAATTGTTACAAAAATATATCTACATATATTCTCTAAAAAAATCGTGCTTACTCTCACAAATGTTTTTTTTAAGTAGTTATATAAATAATAAAATAAACTATTATATATTAAAAAATAAGTAGCAATAACAACCCCCGTTTAGCGGGGGTTTCTTTTAGAACAATTTTCTTATGATTTAATTTCTGCTTCTGAAAGGTTTTACGTCTCGCTTTTCCTTTCCTGTGTATACCTGACGAGGTCTTCCGATTCTGAAGTCAGCATCATTGGTATGCATTTCATTCCAGTGAGTGATCCAGCCGATGGTTCTTGCCAGAGCAAAGATTACGGTGAACATTGAGGTTGGAATGCCGATAGCGTTCAGGATGATTCCTGAGTAGAAATCAACGTTAGGATACAGATGTCTGGTTACAAAGTATTCATCGTTGAGTGCGATCTTTTCAAGCTCTGTTGCAATCTTCAGAAGAGGATTGTTTTCGATATGAAGTGCATCCAGAACCTCATGACAGGTATCTCTCATAACGATTGCACGAGGATCGAAGGTCTTGTATACACGATGACCAAAACCGAACAGTCTGAAAGGATCGTTCTTATCCTTGGCTCTTGCGATGTATTCTGGAATTCTGTCAACAGAACCGATTTCTTCAAGCATACGCAGACATGCTTCGTTGGCACCGCCGTGGGCTGGTCCCCATAGAGAAGCTACACCGGCAGCAATACAAGCATATGGGTTGGCTCCTGAAGAACCTGCCAGACGAACTGATGAGGTAGAGGCGTTCTGCTCATGGTCAGCATGAAGAGTGAAAATTCTGTCCAGAGCTTTTTCAACAATAGGATTTACCTTGTACTCCTCACATGGGGTAGAGAACATCATGTGCAGGAAGTTTGCAGTGTAGCTCAGATCATTTCGTGGATAGACAAAAGGATGACCGATTGAGTATTTGTATGACATGGCAGCCAGTGTTGGCATCTTAGCAATTAGTCGTACCGCTGTAAGCTCACGATGTTCAGGATCGTAAATATCGAGCTTGTCATGATAGAAGGCAGATAACGCACCTGCTACACCGCAAAGCACAGCCATAGGGTGAGAGTCACGTCTGAATGCCTGGAACAGGGATTCCATTTGTGTATGTACCAGAGTATGGTGTTTTACTCTATGTACGAATTCCTGATACTGCTCTTTAGTTGGAAGTTCACCCTTAAACAGCAGATAGCATACCTGAAGATAGTCACATTTTGTGGCCAGCTGATCAATTGGGTAGCCTCTGTATAGAAGAACACCGTTCTTGCCATCAATGAATGTAATTTTTGAAGTGCATGATGCGGTGGATACAAAGCCAGGATCATAGGTAAAATAACCCTGCTTTCCTAACTCTCTGATATCAATAACTTCAGGGCCGATTGCTCCTTTAAGAATAGGCAGCTGAATCGGATCCTTACCTGGAATGATAAGGGTTGCATACTTGTCTAAAGCAGGTAGTTTTTCTTCTATTGCCATTATGATTTTTCCTTATCTTTTGTTTATTAAAAGAATGCACCAGTCATAATTTCATTGTAAACACATTCTCATAAATGTATACAGAATTGAAAATATCCGCTCTTTGCACTGTTATAGAGCGCACGCTTGTGGTTCATTTTGGCTTTCTGTTCCATATTTACTCAAATTTGTATATGCTTACAGGAATATCTAATTAAGAGTTATCTATGAAAGAAGTTATTATGGAAAGAAGAATTCTTTTAACCGAGTGCAAGGATGATGTTGGTCTGATTGCTAAGATCACCAATGTCTGCTTCCTGTTTCACATGAATGTTATTCGTCAGGATCAGTTTGCTTCACATGAAGATAACAGATTCTTTATGAGAACTGTTATTGAAGGTAACTTCAGTGATGAAAAGATTTCTGAGACTCTAATCAATACGGTTATCAATGTTCTGCCAGATGGTGCAATTGTGCGTCTAAAGGACGAGTCAAAGCGCAGACTGTGTGTACTGGTAACCAAGGAATCTCACTGTCTGGGTGAACTGCTGATGAAATCCTATTCTGGCGCAATGAATGCTGATATTGCTCTTGTTGCTGGTAATTATCCAGAATTAGGCGCATTAGCAGAGAAATTTGGTGTTCCATTCAAGCTAGTCTCCTGCGAGGGTATTACCAAGGAAGAGCAGGAAAAGAACATGATGGATGTAATTGATGAATGTAATCCTGATTACGTGATTTTGGCAAAGTACATGAGAATTTTATCTCCTAACTTTGTAAATCACTATCCATTAGGTAAGCTCATCAATATTCACCACTCATTCCTACCTGCATTTATCGGTGCTAAGCCATATCATCAGGCTTACGACAGAGGTGTGAAAATTATCGGTGCTACTGCTCACTTTGTTACCAACAATCTGGATGAAGGGCCTATCATTGAGCAGGATGTTATCAAGGTAAATCACCGTTATGATCCTCAGACTCTGGCCAAGGCAGGACACGATGTTGAGCAGATGGTTCTGATGAGAGCCGTTAACAAGGTTTTAGATGACAAAGTCTTTATTCACGGCAATAAGACTGTAGTTTTCTAAAATCATCTCTGATCTGAGCTACATAGAAAAAAGTATGTAGCTTTTCCTGAAAAGCTTGATCCAAGATATGGAGTGAAATATCCATATCCTGGATATAACAGGTCTTCCTAAGGAGCTAATCTAACAGGTGTCTGCCAGACATCGTCTTTCAGCTCATAGATAAATCTGTCGTGCAGTCTGTTCTCTCGTCCCTGCCAGAACTCAACCTTATTGAATTTAACTTTGTATCCGCCCCAGAAAGAAGGAAGTGGAATTTCTCCGTTCTTGAACTTTTCCTTCATCTCCAGAAATTTGCTCTCAAGAATTCCTCTTGCTGAAATGAGGTGTGACTGGTTAGAGGCCCACGCTCCAATCTGACTTCCTCTTGGTCTTGAGTGGAAGTATTTTAAATCCTGAACAGGGGACTGTCTTACCGCCTCTCCTATGAACATAACCTGTCTTTCCAGCATATACCAAGGGAAGAGCAGACATACCTTTGGGTTATTTTTGATATGCTGAGCTTTGCGAGAGCCAAGATTTGTGTAAAAAATCAAATTTTCACGATCATAGTCTTTTAGCAGTACCATTCGTGAATAAGGCTGATTGGTTTCGTCGACTGTGCTTACAACGACACCGTTTGGATCGTAGATCTGTGAATCAATAGCCTGTTTAAGCCATTTTTCAAAAAGATCAATAGGATGCTCGGTTAAATCAGACTCTTCAAGTCCGCCCTGAGTGTAACTTCTTCTTAAATCAGCAACATCAATCATTTCAAATTGCCTTATAAATTAAACAAAAAAATGTGATTTACTCAAAATACGTGAATTTTTGTATATATCAAGTATCAATTCTACATTTTATGTCACATTTGTTTAGTAACTATAGGTACATAATGGTAAAATCTTATTGTATAAGAAAATTATTACTTAATTGTAATTTTTGTTTATAAAAATAGTTGAAGAAATTTAGGTGCTCAAATGAATAATTATCCAAAGACCGCATTGGTCGTAAATTGCGGAAGTTCTTCAGTAAAATTCGCTATCTTAGATCCTAAAGATGGCCATGTTTTTCTAAATGGTCTTGCAGAGGCATTAGGCCTTGAAGATGCCAGAATCTCATGGAAGTTCAATGGTGGGGATAAAACAGAACAGTCTTTAGGTGCTGGCGCTGATCATAAGAAGGCACTTGAGTATCTTGTAAAGAATGTTTTAGCAAAGGATCAGGCTCTTCTGGACTCTATCGTTGCATGCGGTCACAGAATCGTTCAAGGTGGTGATATTTATTCTGAGCCAACTTTAATCAACGATGAAGTAGAAGAGAATATCAGAAAGGTTATTCCATTTGCTCCTCTTCACAATCCTGCTCACCTTTTAGGTATCGACGCTGCAAGAGCAAGTTTCCCTTCAATTCCTCATGTTGCTGTATTTGATACTGCATTCCATCAGACTATGCCTCCAAAGGCATACAGATATGCAATTCCTGAGGAGTACTACACCGATCTACACCTACGTAAGTATGGTGCTCACGGTACTTCACACATGTTCCTGTCACAGGAAGCAGCAAAGCTTCTGGGCAAGCCACTAGAGCAGACAAACATTATTACCTGCCATTTAGGTAACGGTGCTTCAGTTTCTGCTGTAAAGGGCGGAAAGTGCATCGATACATCAATGGGTTTAACTCCACTTGATGGTCTGATCATGGGTACCCGTTGCGGTAGCATTGACGCTTCTGTTGTATTCTTCCTATGCGATAAGATGGGAATGACTCCAGAAGAGGTTAAGGAAGTATTTAACAAGAAGTCAGGTATGTTAGCTGCTTCTGGTGTTTCTTCAGACTTCCGTCCTATTGTTGCCGGTTACAATGAGGGTAATGAGAGATGTAAGCTGGCTTTAGAGATGTATGCTTACAGACTTGCTAAGTTCATTGCTTCTTACTATGTTCCTCTAGGACATGTTGATGCAATCGTATTCTCTGGTGGTGTTGGTGAGAATGGTCCAACCACTCGTAAGTTTGTTCTTAAGGAGCTTGAAGAGTCATTCGGTGTTAAGATTGACGAAGCTGCTAATGAGCACGCCAAGGTATTCATGGGTGTAGACAAGCAGACTATTTCTGCTCCAGATTCATCAGTTAAGGTATTTGTTATCGCAACTAATGAAGAGCTGATGATTGCTCGTTCTGCAATGAGCTTCGTTAAGTAATTCAGTTTAGAATTCAATCAGGCGCTCGGTCTTTT